>PMYF01000196.1:2876-23532 GCA_003171295.1 Acidobacteriota bacterium
GGCCACGCGGCGGCGCGACACTGGGCCAGCACCATGACCAAGGCCACGCTGCTGCAATTTGCGATGATTCCCATGATGATCGTGCCCATGTCCGCAGCGGTCTATTATGGCGTTCTGGAAGCTTACATGAACGGTGTGCCGCTCGCCTTCCTGAGGTTCAGCCGCAAGGACGAGCAGGAGGCTGACTTCCTGGGTCTGCAGTACATGTTCAAGGCGGGGTATGACCCGAATTCCTACGTCGGCTTTTTCGGCAAGGTGATGGATGAGGAACGCCGCACCCCGGGAACGATGTCCACGGTCTTCGCCAGCCATCCACCCACCGGCGATCGCATCGTCGCGTCCGAACAGGAAATCCAGAAGATTCTCCCCGCGCGCAACCAGTACCTGGTATCGACCTCGGAGTTTGACGATATCAAAGCCCGCCTGCAAACTGTCATCAGCCAGCACAAGAAGCAGAAGGGCGATTCCGGGCCCACGCTGCGCAAACGCGAATCCACTACGGACCAGACGACTGCGCAGACGCCGTCCGGACAACAGAAAACCGATCAAGGCGACGATCAGCCTCCCGTGCTGAAACGTCGCGACTAACCGCGAGGAATAGTAACCTGGGGCACCCCTGCCAGCGGGCGCCCTTGCTGTTCATGAGGTTATTTCAGAAGATCCCCCGGATATCCTCCCGACCGCTTCCAGCATGCTTCTCTTAAGGCTTCCCAAACTCCAGAAGGCGATCGAATCGATAATGCCGGGGGCGCTGTATAGAGGCGAAGTGTGTCGTCGATCTCTGGACACGATTCGGAATCTCCAGGTGGGATCGGACTGCCCGCGCCGCGACGGGGTATCAGGAAACCACAGGAGACTGACAGGGTTAATAATGGTTGGGGGTATTGAAGGCGATGCCCAGCTTACGGAGTTCGTCGTTGTAGTATTTGCGGTAGAGAATCTCCCACTCCCCGCTGCCTTCGGGAATGGTTCGCTTCTGAGAACCGATGCGGGCCTTGGCGGCCTCGTCGATCATCTCTTCCCCATGCATCAGGTCGGTCAGGATCTTGACGATCTCCTGGCGGATGGTGTTGGGCTCCTCAAAGATTTCCACTTCATCCAGAGCTTCGATTGCGTCCATCACTCGGTGAGAGATCTGGATGATTTTTTCATGGCTTAATTTCATCGGTGCCGCGCATTCACCCCGTCAGAGAATAACTTTCCGGTCGCGCACAAGCTGTTTCTTGATGGCTTTGAAGGCCTCTTCGTAAGTGGCGCCCAACTGCTTCATCGCGTCGCCATGCTCTTCCAGGATTTTCCGCACTTCGTCATGAATACGATCCTCGACACCTAATTCGTCGAGCATCACTTGGGTCATGACCTCAGTGACGTACTCAGGCTGGTCGAACTGAATCAGGCCGGCCGTGACAAGGCGCTTGAGAACCTGCTTGGCCATGTAGGCCCCGTATTCACGCGGAAACTGCATACCTTATGCACTCTTTCTTGACGCTCCAAACCAGCTAGTGTATATTCCATAGATTGGAACTGTCAAGATTCGTGTGCTGAGGGTGGCGAATAATTTCAGCCCCGGATCGAATCGGAGCCGGGCGGTTAGCTCAGCCGGTCAGAGCGCCTGCCTTACAAGCAGGAGGTCATCCGTTCGATCCGGATACCGCCCACCAGATTCAAACAGGCAGAAGGCGGACGGTGCGTTCAGCGCTCCGGGAGAATGCGATTACTGCCGACGACATACTGCTTGCTGCCTGGCACCAATTGGTTTTTAGCGGGGACGTAGTTCAGCTGGTTAGAACGCATGCCTGTCACGCATGAGGTCGCGGGTTCGAGTCCCGTCGTCCCCGCCAGCTTTTTCAATAACTTAGCGTGAGCAAGCCCTTTCCCAAAAGTACCAACTCGTACCACGCTTATATCTTCCATAGCGCGTTGACCACTTTCGATGCCGCTTCCCGCTTGTCTGCCGAAACTGCCTGAGTGTACACGTTCAACGTTGTTTGAATGTCGGCATGGCGCAGAAGTTCTTTTTGGACTGCCGGAGTCGTGCCAAGGGCATGTAGGAGTGTGGAGTAGCTGTGTCTGAATGTGTGCCAGCCGATGTTTCCGATCCCGGCCTCGACTGCGGCGGGCTTGATGTGGTCATGGAGCATACTTTCCGGCCAGCGGACCTTTCCCGAGTCCCCCGCAAAGACATAATCCGAATCGGCCGAGTAGGGGTTTCGCGTCTTGTGTGCCAGCAGCATTTCGGCCAGGTCGGTATCCAGCGGGAGGGTGCCCTCCGATGCTTCGGTCTTGGTCGGATAGATCACTCCCCGAACAAAGCTCCGCTGTATTTTGACCGTGAGATTATCGAAGTCTACGTCCCCCCAGCGCAAGCCCACTAACTCGGAAACGCGCAAGCCGAGGCAGGCAATGGTTATCACCATCGACTTGTAAGGCTCCGAGAGTTTCGCCAGGAGTACCTTGAATTCTGCCGGCGTGAGAATGCGCGGCGTCTTGAGTCGTTTCTGTGCTTGCCGCACAAGGTCAACCGGGTTGCGCTCCACCAGTTCCCAGCGAAGCCCGGCCTGATAGAGCGTGTGCATAAGGTTTCGAACGTGAGATTTAACCTGCCGGGAGGCGGGGTAGGATTCCAGCCAATCTTCGAGCACAATCGGCTTGACGTTCTGGACGAATTTCGTTCCCCACCGTGGCCTGATGTGATTGTCGAAGAGGCCACGATAGTTGCTTTGCGTGTTTTCCCGACACCGCTTCGGCGCGTACTCTGCCATGAAGCGATCTATCAAGGCGCCCACTGTTACCTCGTGAAATTGCTTTTGCGGATTCTCCGTGTTGATCTGAATGCGCCGATGCTCAACGGCCCTTTCCGCGTCTGCCTTGGTCGGAAGTTTTTCAAGCGTTCCAATCAACACCGATTTTCGTTTGCCGTTCTCGAAAAAGCGGAACTGCCAAACGCCCGGCCCCTTGTTCCGCTTGCGAATTCTCAAATCTCCGTACTGGTATCGTGCCTGCATGGTTCCTCCAATCAGAATGAGGTTGCCGTGCGGCACGCTTGGCTGCCTGATTGTAGCCTTGACTTGATCCAGGCGTCCAGCGTTGTGGCACGATACCGCCAGAACTTGCCAACCTTGAGCGCCGGCACCTCGCCCCGCTTCGCCATCCGTTCAAGCACTTTCGGGTGAATTTTCAAGACTTGTGATGCTTCCTTGGTGGTAAGAAGTGTCTCAATTCCATGTGACATACAACTCAGAGCCTCTCGGGGCTCCTCCAATTCAATTTCCGTGCCCCATAAAGTGGTTTCATGCTCCATAACCGAATCCACGCTAATCCCGATCGTTTTCGACCTCAGTCCCTTGAAGTCGTTAACCCGCGTTGACGGGATCCGATCATTACCTCAGTGCCGTGAACAGATTCCCGTTCTTACCTTGCCACTGTGCCCTTGCCATCCCATAGACTTGATATGCTGAAGTATTTTTTCTGTCAAACGGCTGCGGTGGGACCCTTCATTCAACTGGAGCGGCTAAGTTCAACCAGGGTGCGAATAGAAACTAACACCCCTGTTGTCTGCCATATAGCGTGATCTTGAGTAAAAGCCCTGGGGATTTTTCCTAGACGGCGAGAGGTCAAAGCGAAAAAGAGGGGCGTATGAATGGCAAGCCTTGGAACCGGCAAATGAGTAAGGACGTTAATTATAATCGCTTCAACAAACAAGGTAGGGCAAAAAATATATGATCCGTGGGCAGGAACGAAGACGTGCCACCATCCTCGGTCCGAAAGGGCGGCGTCTTGAGAAATTATTGGACCAGCGAAAAACATTTGGCCCCAATCGTGCCAACGACCGTGCGACCACAGAGTTCAAACTCCCAACAACCTTGTGGGGCATAAGCCACAGCAAAGCTGGAAGCCGAACCCCGCTTGCGTTGCACAGAAGGAGATTGTGACGTAATTGCGCTGGCGAAAAAAGATCGGCAGGGATCGTGCCTGCGGAGAGCCCGCCCACGGAAGGTCGGGCGTCAAGGATTTCACACAAAGATGGCAGAAGTCATCCGAACCCACATAGGGGAGGGTCAGCCCTCCAGGGCAGTAGTCATCTCGCTCGGCCTTTTCTCAGATACGAAGTTCAAACGTACGCGGGAGACACGACGAGACCCCGCAAGAGTACGGCCGCCCGCAGCCTTATTGGGAGGATTCACGCTTTTGGCCGGGGCTAGTCGGGGCCGTTGACGATCCAGACCGTGCTGGGCCAGCCGATTGCGGCTGATCTCCACTGGCCCTGGGCGTAGCTGCTCTGTCACTGTCGCCCATCCCGCTCAGGATCTCGATCGCCTTGATCATTTGCTGATCGACGCCGGCATTCAATTGGCACGGATCTACCTCTACGAACACATCGGGTAAGACCCCTTTGCCTTCCAGGCAATCGTCCTTCGACGTGTACCAACCGAAAACTGGCAAACGCACCCAATACCCGCTGCCGACCTTGAAATTCGACGCCCCGAGAACATTCCCCGCTGTCTGCTTGCCGACAATAGTCGCCAGCCGATTTTCGGCGGCAAAGCCTACCACCATTTCTGCCGCGCTATTTGTCCATTCATTCACGAGCAGGACGATGTGGCTATGAAAAGGTTGTGGGCCCAAGCCCTGAGTAAGGAGAACAACGGACTTGTCACGGAATAAGAACCGCGCCAGGGTCCACGCCAGTTCAATCTTGCTGCGCGGCATCGGGACGGATGGAAGGTCCTCTCTTCTATATCCTGTGCGAAGGCGACGTGGGGTCAAGCTATGTCCGATCGGGATCTGTCCAGAGCACATATAGCTCGCAAGCCTTGCCAGTCCCAGGCCCCCACCGATATTCCCGCGCAGATCGATAATGAGACGACTCATTCCGTGCTGTTTGAGATCTGTGATCGCCGCATCCAAATCCTTCGCAAACTGCAATCCCATGGCACCCGGAAAATACATTATTCTCAGGAGACCAATGTTGGGCGCGACCATGGCGTGCGACAGGCTCTTGGGCTCGACGATGGGTGGGCGCACCTTCGTCCCTTTTCGCTTCGGCACTTCCACCGCGATTTGCCGAGTGTTCTCACCACGGGCATCCGCGATCCTCAACCTGTATGTCTCCCCCACGTCGAAGGGCGGCATCGACGGCGGAAGGTACTCAGTTCCATCCACGGCGAGCAGCATATCGCCGGGCTTAATTCCCGCAATGTGGGCTGGCCCACCTTCAAAAACGTCCAAGAAGAACCAGCGCTCGGATCCTGCCAATGGGAAACCGCGAAGGGTTGCACTAATCGAATGTTGGGGAAGAACGCGCTTCCCGTGTTCGTGATAAAACGCGGTATGGCTACTCCCGAGTTCCGATAGAAGCTGCCTGACACCACTCTCGAAATCACCGGTTTCTGCCCCTAGCAGCTCCGAGGCTCGCTGGTCAACCAGCGTTGTCCACGCGTCGTAGCTCACACCGCCAACATTGATGTGATGCTTCAGCACCAGCTTCTTTATGGAAGCTAGAATTTTAACGCGTTCATTTGGACTGAGCGAGATTTTGGTGTTGTTGCTCTTCGTCATGGGATGATATGGCGCGATCAGCTGCACCTTCGAAAATGAAGCCGGCCCAGTAGTACGGGGCAGCAGCGGGACCGAATTCTCGCAAAGTATCCCGCTTTGCTTCAGTGAGGGCGTCAGCGGCCGGCTTATGTGCCGCCAAGTGCTGATAGAAATGTGTCATGAGCTCTAGCGAATAGGTGTCATCGATCGACCAGAGTGTTGAAACAACTGCCTTCGCGCCGGCCAGGAGAAAGGCTCTGGAGAGCGCCGCAATGCCCTCTTCACCTTCCACGGGCCCGATAGCCGTGTCGCAAGCCGACAGGATGACTAAATCGGCGTTAAGGTGGAGCTGAACGATCTCCGAGGCTTGCAAGAAGCCGTCTTCGCCCGCGGCAGGATCACTCAGAAGAACCAAGGCTGAGCGATTTGGGTCGGCATTACTTGCGAAGCCATGAACAGCGAGATGAATAATGCGATACTGTGCCAGATCGGCACGCTTAAGGGCCGATTCGGTTGCCTTCGACCCGAGCAATATGGTGTCGGTGGGGCTATGAATCGCAGCTTCAGCAGCAAGCACCTCGTCCTTAGACCCAGGCAGGTCAGACAGCGCATTCGCATCGTAACCGCGGGTTAGCGAGGCTTGTTTCAACTCACTGGGGTTGTAAGGAACCCCGCCAACTGCAAAGAGCGCATGTGCGAAAGTGTGTGGCTGGCGCCTTCCTTGTGTGAGTAAATAAAAGCTGGTTGCTGACGGCTCATATATGACGGTGTGTGTCTCGACAACGTACCGGCCTGACTTATCTACAAATCCCTCGAAGGGTATGAGATGGAGCCGTCCGTCGCGAACAATCACAAGAGTTTCTTTTTGCGCAGCCTCGGAAATGGGTCGAAGCAGTACGTCGTAAAGCTGGCGACCCTCCTCGTGAGCCGACTGCCTCGTTTTGACAGCCTTCAGATAGGCCGCAACAAGCGCATTGATGTGTTCTCCACCGGCTAAGGGAACGATATGGGAACCGCCGTGCGAAATCACCAGGCAATACGACTGTGGATCCGCCACAACGTACTCCAGGATGACCGACGAAGAACTGAGGTTACTTTCGACACCCCTGGTCCCAATCGTCGCGTGCGCCCGAGCCTTCAGGATGCTGACGTCTGGTGTAACCCACCGAGATTGCTCGGCCATAAAGATCTGATCTCGAATCCTGTGTAGTTCGGCGGTCGACCGCGCGGCCATCAGTTTCAGTCGGAGCTGAGAAATCGTGCGCTCCTCTCTCCTTGCCTCCTCCGGCGTGACGGAACCCCCCATCAGCAGGTCCGTCATGATGCGACCGCGAACCTGTTCGATGATCGAAAAAGCTTTCGCCGGGTCGTTAAAGTGCTGTGCGATCAAACAAAAATGTCGCGAGTACAGATCGCTGGAGGCCTTGATTAAAGCGGTCTTATCCAAAACACCGGAGAGGTCACCTATGGTGGAATCGACGAAAGCGGCAGCACGGTCGTAGGCACGGTCGGCTTCGGCGTATGCCCCCTGCCTGGTTTCTATTTCAGCAAGGGCTTGTAAGCATTCCGGAACAGACCAGATATCGCCACTTGCCTGAGTCGAAGCGACCGTAAGCTCAGCGAAATGTTCCGCCTTCGGCAGATCTCCCTGTTCCTGGTATATATCTGCCAGGATAGACTCTGCTTTCGCCAGTTGCCGCACTAATCCGGCCTTTTGGGACAGAGGAAGAGACTGCTCAAGGGCAGACAACGCTTTGGTGTATTCGCCCCGAGCCAGAGCAAGGTACGAGGTCTGAATCAACACTTGCGCCTCGTGTGCCGGCCGGTTCAGCTCTCGCGCGTGCTTCAAGATGTCCGCAGCTAGAGCTTGCGCAGCGTCGAACTGCTTCAGGCCGATCAGTGCGTCTAAGCGCTGCTCGTAGGCTGTAAACGGATAACCAGCATCGGGGGTGGCGCTGGCGACCTGCAGGGCTTTGTCGAAATAGGGAAGAGCCTGCTCGTACATCTTTGTAAGAACCAACCCAATCCCCAGATCCGTCAAATACCGGATTTGGGCGCCGGCGTCACCTGCTGCGGTTGCGGCAGCTAGAGCACTCCCAACATTCTTGCGAGCCGTCGCCAAATCGCCCTCATAGAAGGCCGCCAGACCGAGTTGAGCCAGGGCGCGGTACTGCCATTTCGAATTGCCTAGCTCACCTGCCAGTGCCTGTACTTGTTCCCAGTCTTGGCGCATCGCACCAGAATTAAGCTCGGTGTCGATATCGCCTTTCACAACGAAGCAAAACATCCGGAGTTGTCTATCATTTAGAAGGAGTGGGTCCGCGTCCAATTCTGCCGCGAGCTGGGCCGAGATCACCGGCAACTTACTCTGGTCCGCCGTCGAGCGGATCCCCCCTAATTTGGCGTATAAGGCGTTCCGCTGGTCGCCGACTGCAATGAACATCTTCTGAGCCTCAATAAACTCTGGTCCCGCATCTGTCCAATTGTACAGTTCGGCAAGATAGAGGGCGTGGTGTAACAACTCTGAAGCAGAGGGTTGTCCCTCCTGAGCGTTCAACGGCAGAAGCACTGCTCCCAAGACCCAGATGGCCGCCGCTGGGCGAACGAGGTTCGCAAGAATCTTTGCAGCAAATCCTACGAATGATCGAGGAGTGTTCAGGCTCACACGCTTCTCTCCCGTTCTTAAAAGTAAAAAGACCATCTGATTCGCCGGACCCGCAAAGGTCTGAGTCTGCATGGTCAGGCGTAGTTCGAGTCTGTCGCGGAGTGCGGCGCCGGTTCAGCAAGTGTCGTCGAGGGTGCACGAACGATAACGCTAGCCATCGGTTTTGAATACTTGCCCCAGACTAACCGAAACCTGACGGCGTAATGACAATAGCTAAGGTGTCCAGTCTACACTTCCTGCCACTGTGCACGTACCAAGACCTGATCTTGATCCTGTTGACGGAACCCGAACCCTACACTGCCCATGGCCCATATGCAATCCTCTACGATTAGCTGACGCCAGGGCTGCCCCCGTTGAGCGATCCCGCAGTTGTCATAGCAGGACCACAACCCATGAGTCTCGATAGATTGAGCTTGGGAAGTACCACTCTTGCGCCACCGTGCCGGCCGAAAGTTCGGGTGAATGGGAAAGTCGAGGTCATAGCACCTACTTCAGTACCACACGGTAATACCTCCAACTCCAGCCAATCCGACGAATACCGACCAGGTAAGACCCGGGACGCAAGGGTTCCAGATTCGGCTTAATCTTGAACGTGGCGATGCCGTCGTGCAGCTCTGCAGCTCCTTCTGCCCTCACGAGCAACTTCTCGGGTTCTCGTGCAATTTCGAATTCATATTTGCCTGGCGCACTCCCGATGGGGAGATAAATGGAAAGGGACAAACGCCCCCTGGGGAGCTCTAAAGGAGATTCGCCTGGGACTGACTCCTCACCACGAAGAACTGCCCTATTCCTAAGGTCAAGGAGAAACGGCTGATAGGACCCGGGCTCCTCCCGGCGCGCGATTTCGCCTCCACCACCGATCCTTTGTTGTCGCCAGCCGCCAAACCAAGCCCAAATCCCGATGGCAACTACCAAAGCGATGCCCGCTGCAACGGCTCCATATTGTATCCATCGCCGACTCACGGCTTGTCGGCGAAGCGCGTCGTACTCCACGTAGCAGGGAGAGCAGAAACCAAGGTGATCGACCCATCCCGCGACCTGTTCGAGAGTGAGTTCGCGGAAGGCGATCGCTCTCAGAATTTCTCTATCAGGGCAACCCGTGCGCACCGGGTTGGGAAATTCCCCCTGCAGCAGGACGCGTTGCGCAGCCTTGAGCAACCGTGCTTCGTCGCTTCTCGTGAGCGCCCCATCACGCATCAGCCTCACCCCCTTTGCCGGAGGTGCTATTCGTATCCTTTGACTTCATAACGCGGCTTCGGGCCTTCTTCAGGCCTTGGTTGAAGAGGACCTGTGCATTGTTAGCCGTATTTTTCAGAATTCGGGCGATCTCATCCCAAGAGTAACCAATCATTCTTAGGGAGAACATGTGCCTGGTCCGTTCGTCCATGTAACCCATTAACTCTTTGATGAGTATTGCATCCTCAAAGAATGGCAAGACAGTGCTAGTTCGAATGCCACTGAGGGCATCCAGATCTTGGAGGGAACCTACGGTTTCGATGTGGGGCTCCCTGGCCAATTGTCGATTCAGCGTGTGAATAAAAGCCGAATAGAGATAGTTGTCCAGGTTTCGAATAGGGGTACCGAACTTTCCGTTTGTCCTCCTGGCTCTGGAGATCGAGCGTAGGACTACCTCGAGTATGTCGG
Organism: Acidobacteriota bacterium; assembly: GCA_003171295.1. Taxonomy (GTDB): domain Bacteria; phylum Acidobacteriota; class Terriglobia; order UBA7540; family UBA7540; genus Bog-366. The sequence continues at coordinate 12,724 of PMYF01000196.1, forward strand.
CAGCTCGCGCCGAGTCCTGTTGGTGGCGCTGGGCGTATGCCAGCACGCGCGCCCAGTTACGCTGTGCAGCATCGAGCAGGTCCGCTTCGATCGAGGCGCCGGACTCATCCCGTTGCCAAACACAGACAGGCGGATTAGGTTCGAAATTCCCGCGCATGGTCGCTGTCCAGTCTCCCTACCCCCCTAACTGGAATACCTTGCTGCTTGCACTAAAACCCATGATTATCTACCCCTTACTATATAAGAGTCCAAAAAACCGCCAAATCTTAAACACCACCACGACTTTTTTGGGCTCAGGTCCGGAGCCCCTTGCCCCTCCCCGGCTCAGACGACACAGATTGAAACAGGCCTCTTAAGTATTACGGACTTCTTTGCCTCTATCAATATGTAGGCGTAGGAAAACGGATGCGGGGAAAGGCCGGGGAATGGTGGTGAGAACTGACTTGATATCAAGGATTTGCCTCCAAAACCACTCCCATCGGTGATTGTCGCTCTTGCGAGCCGCTAAAGGGGCCGTCTTAGACTCGAACCCTTGGCGTCCATTCCCAGCCCATCGGAATCACGCGCATCGATATCCATCGACATACCGCGCCTGCGTACGTGTCCAGAAAGGAGGTCGATTGGGTAGCCAGTCTCAGATTTCCGGGCAAAGCCGTTCAGGCAAATGGAATCCGAAAATCGACGTCATCCTCAAATCCGGCGCCGCCGGCGGCCCTTCTCGACTGCACAGATCCATACGACAGATCAGGGAACAGGACCCGAACCTGAGCCTGAGAAGACTCCTTAAGCGAACCGCAGAGTTGAAGCTAAGCAGTTGGCAAAACCCCTGGAGGGCCGGGGAAAAAACCTATGTTCTCGAGCACGCGCGCGAGTTTTCAGTGGCCGACATCGCACGACGATTGCGCCGGACCCAGAGCGCAGTGTACCAATTGCTATGGAAAAGCCGCGAGAGCGCGAAGTTTCAGGACGGGTACACGCAGCAAGAGCTCGCGGAAGCGCTTCATGTGTCACCGCGAAAAGTGCGTCGCTGGGTTCGGCTGGGTTGGCTCACGCCGCATCAAGGCCGAATAAAGGACTGTTCACTTGAGCGTTTTTTGGAGGGACACAGCGACGAGATCGATGCCAAGCGCCTGGAAAGCGATGTGAGGCTTTGGTTGCTGGATCTCGCCTTTCATGAGGATGCTACCCATTCGGTCCGGTGGTTGGGGGACCGGAAGCAAAGCTTGAAGGTGCACGTCTGCGACCGGTGCGGTCGAAAGGTTCACGGTAACGCCTTCCATCGCCACTTGAAGGCATGTAGCAAGAAGGGGACGTTCATAACCAACGAAACCGACAACCGCCGAATGTTTTAACCCCGCAAGGAAACAGAGGAAGCGCCTTCAGGGTCACAGCCATTCGGGATGTAACTCTCCGCTTTGCAGCGCCATTCCTCAAACGGAGGGCACAATGCCGGCTGATCCTTGGGCCAATGACTGGCCCAGTATAGCAACCAGTAATCGATAACTTTCATTCGCCGCGGGTGGAGTTCGGCGGTGTAAACAACCGCATCAAGCCAGCCTTCAGCCCGAGCCTCCTGAAAATGTGATTGCCGCAAGCAGGCCCACACCTGATCCCAATTCGACGCGTCACACGTTTCGAGAGAGGGATAGCGGTTCCGGAACTCCTCGAGCACGCGGCCAGAAAGCGGCAGACGCGCGTCCACAATCGGCCGGAGCCAATAAGCGAAGGCCTCGATCTCAACATAAATTCCGACCGCCTGTTCCAATCGCTCTCTGCCCGCGCGTCCGGACGCTTTGACCAATTCCTTTCGCTCCTTGCGCAGTCCACTCGAATCCAAGATTTCGCCAGGACAGTTGTCCGCGGCGGACTTCCATTTATCAAGTGATGGGTAAAAGGCCGGGCGCCGAACTGACCATTGCCGCTCGCAGTACCCCCAAAATGCCCAGTTCCGTGCATACGCCAATTCCCGGACGGCAAAGAAACTGACCCCGCGCATCCAGCCTTCCCGGTTTGGTTTGGCGAAAACGTTCTTTTGCTTCCAGGTGTCCAAGCACTTCCAGAGCTTCTCACTCTCCTTAGCCTGCATGCCAGGGCACCGACCCTCGACCTTGCGACCCAGCCATTCGGGAACGTGGTGTTCCGCCTCCTCAATGGCGTGTACCCAGAGCGTGAAGGCTTCCCACTCAATATACTGTTTCCGGTATTCCAACAGGGTAAGCCACGGGACCTTCCGAGCTTGGCGCTCGGCCTCGCCTCGGGCTGCACTCTCTATTCGCCGCTCGAGTGAATTAAGAGAACGAATTCTGCCTTGCGTCCGCATTGCTCACTCGAAGCCTACTTGGGATAGCGCAGCATGGCATAGTTCCTCGCAAATTCTCAAGAGGGGTGGGAGGGGCGCGCTAACTTACACCCATGTCGTGGACCACTTGTGTCGTTCGGGGATTACATGCTGAGTTGGACCCCGGCCTTCCACTTCCAAGAACAAACCTACTGTACCCTCAGGAGTAACCCGGCCCTCCACTCGGCGAGAAACCATTCGACCGCGAAATATTTCTAGCACCAGAAGTGCTGATGAACCGNNTGATTAGAAACCATTCGACCAGCAAAATATATTTGGAACAGAAATTGTAGGCGGGACGCTCTATCCCTTCACCTAACTGCAACCCCCTGATGCACAACGTTGTACACGGTCCCACCAAGTAAACGACGTTCCGCTCTGTTTGGGAATTTGCTGCCTTCAAAGCCCCCTTTTCACACTTCAGCCGGATGCGCGGAAAACAAAAAACCATTACCTTGTGCGCCTGAGAGGTGAGCAACGTGTTCTCATCGATTGAAGACCTGGCCGCGAGGCTTCGGAACGCTCAATACATCATCGACCCGGTGACGCTTGAAGCCGTGTATCTCGCGGCCGAGATGCAGAAACCCCTGCTGGTCGAAGGCCCACCGGGCTCAGGCAAGACCGAATTGGCCTACGCCGTAGCGTCGGCTGCCGGCGCGGTGGTTGAGCGCCTGCAGTGCCATGAAGGGATTACGGAGGAGAAAGCGATTGGGAAGTTCGATGAAGCCTTGCAGGAGCTCTTCCTGCGTGTCGAGGGTAGCCAGCTTGGCGACGACTGGGAGGCGATCCGCAATCGCCTCCATTCGCTCGATTTCTTTTCCCACGGCCCCTTATTACGCGCGTTGCTTTATCAGGAGAAACCCTGCGTTTTGCTGGTCGATGAGCTCGATAAGGTGGACCATGCCTTCGAGGCGATGCTGCTTGAGTTGCTCAGCGCGTGGCAAATCACCGTGCCGAAACTCGGAACGGTTAAGGCCGAGACGGTCCCTTTCGTGGTGTTGAGCTCGAACGAAGAGCGGATGCTCGGCGACCCCTTGCGCCGCCGGTGTTTTTACCTGCGATTCGAGTATCCAACCATCGAGCGGGAGGTCGAAATACTCAGCGCCCGGGGCAAGAGGCAGGATGCCACAGTGCAGGGTCAAGTGGCAGGCCTGGCCTGCGCGTTGCGCGCCTGGAACATGGAGAAGCCGCCTTCGATTGCAGAGATCCTCGACCTCGCGCGAGCTCTCGAAATTCTGGGAATAGGCGAAATCAATCCCCAGGACCGCGATTTGCTTCTGCCGTTGCTTGCGAAGACTCCGAGTGACCGCCGAAGGCTCTCGATGAACGCCGGATTCGAGGGGTTAGTCTACGATTCGCTTCGCCACCGCGACCAACTTATGAAGGCAGGACTTTTGATGAGGGGGGCGCCGGTGTGAGATGGGGAGTTCTCCTCCTGCTCGTGCTTGTCGGCTGCCCTGGAGCTTCGGCCCAGGGACCACCGGCGCCGCGGGAATACGCCGCCGGATGCGCTGAGTATTACGCCCACGTTTACCGGGTTCCCATTGAGCTTGTGGAGTCAGTGATCGACGTCGAGTCCAACTGGAATCCCTATGCGGTCTCACCCAAAGGTGCCGTGGGGTTGATGCAGTTGATGCCGGGGACGGCGTTCGAGTTCGGGGTGAGGAACCGATTCCAGGTCGAAGACAACGTGCGCGGAGGCGTGGCCTACCTGGCCTGGCTAATTCAACTCTTCCGGGGAGACCTGCGCCTGGTGATGGGAGCGTACGTTGCGGGCCAAGACCGCATGTTGTCACGCGGGCTCGCGTATTCTTCCAGCGAAGTCTATGAATATGTGTCGAATGTAGCCCGCCAGTACCGCTGGCGGCGTAGCGAAACCATGCGAGGAGGTAAGTCATGACCCAAGCTTTTTGTACGGTAGCCTTGATCGCCTTGGCGGCTTGCGCACAGGCACAAACGGCTGAGCCTCAGCCTCGAATTGTGAGCCGAACAGACATGGCCAGCCAAGTGACGACGGTTGAGGTAGCCGCGCACTTTGTCACGGCCATTCGGCTTCCGGAGGCCATATCTTCGGTGGCTGTGGGTGACCCGGCGCTCTTCGAGGTCGAGCACTCCGAGCGCGAACCCCAATTGTTATTTGTCAAAGTGCTGACGGACAAATCCGCAGAGACCAACCTGTTGATCTCGACGGCCAAGGGACACCAAGTAAGCTTGTTAGTGGTCAGCAAGGGTGAAGAAGGATCTCCAGCCGTCGACTTCCTGGTCAACTATCGGCGGGAGAGGAGCTTCTTCATCGAGCCAACGGCCGGCTCGATGGCGGTCTCGGAGACGGTTCCGGTAACGGCGGCGTCACCTGCAGACCCAGGAACCGAAAGGAGTTCTACGCATGCTTTGTCTCCAGTTTCGATTAAACCCCTTTTGCACGAGATTCTTGGATCTCCGCCCGAGCCCGCGCTCCCAGCCCGGCAAGGCAGTCTCGACAAACTCCTCGAGCGCGAGGTAGCGGCGCCCTTGCCCGCGCTTTACGGTGAGCATCCGCAGGGTGAGTCCGGTGAAGGAGAGCGCGTCCGTGCAGGGGTAGGACAAGTAATCGACGGTGGGCAGGAAGTGGTCGTGCTTTTCTCGGTGGTGAATCCCCAGAACCAGGACATCCTGCTGATGCCGCCCCAAATTCAGTTGGGAGGCAAGTCGAACCAGGGCAAGTTCGTTAAGCATTCAAAGTGGACGACGGCTGAGCAGTTGCCGGTGATGGACTACCGGCTGAGCAAGCGGCGGCTGGCTCCTGGCGAACGCGCTGACGGCGTGGTGTTATTCGAGCGCCCACCCTATAAGCAGTCGAGTGAAACGCTGTTCCTGCAAATGGCGGAGGCGGGAGCCGTTGACCATCCGGCCCTTGCCCCCATCGGCTTTGGAATCAATACCGCGGAGGAGGATAACCATGCCAGAGCAAAATCTGGAAAGTAAGGCAATGGAGCAGGTCGAGGAAGTGGATCTCGCAAAGGACGAGCAGCCGGAAAAGCCGCCGAACCCGCTCGAACGGATACTTCAAAGCCTCAGGAAGGCCCAGCCAGCTTCCGGTCCACCCGGGTCAGGAAGCCGTAGGGACCTCGGCAAGGACAAGTCAAAATCGTTGTTCGTGCTGGTGGCTTCCGCCGTTGTCGCGCTTCTGTTCTTTCTGGCGCATTTTTCATCGCCACAGAAGCCTAATCAGGGACAGGCGCCGGCCCACAGGGGCCAACCCGACCTCGGCCAACGCACGACACCTGGCCAAGCGCAGAAGCAGGCGGGTTCCGTCACCCCGTTGCTCACAGCGGATACGCGTGATCAACAACCCGAGAGAAATGGCCAGGTGACACCGGAGGACATCAACCATATGTCCCACGCGAACTCCCAAAGCGTGGTTCGAAAGCCGAACATTACAGCCAATACCTTGGTTCCACCGGATGCGACCACGGGGAAGACTTCGACCGCGAAGAATGTCGACGGCCAGCAATACGCTCTCGGCCGCATCGACTTTTCGGATCTGGAGTTGCAGCAGAGATACTCGAAAGCCGGGCACGGCCCAGACCTGAGCGCGGTCACAGTCCCGCCCCCATCGCTCGCCTCTTCGATTTCCGAAGGTGACCTCAAGAAACCTTCGCTCGTTTTCGTGAGTAGCGAAAACACCATTACTCCCAACGCGGCCGCAAGCTTGGCACGTCGAGATAGCGGGGCTGTCAAAACCGAAGCGCCGGGGACTGAAGGGCTATCCCTGGATTCGCTCCTACCGGCCGGGACGCGCCTCGTGGCGCGACTCGAATCGCCGGCGAGCACCGCGGTCGCAGCTCCGGTCGTTGCCGCGATCGAATATAACTACGAGCGGGATGGGGAGATCGTCGTGCCGGCGGGATCAAAAGCCCTAGGGAAGCTTGAGCAGGCAAATTCTACCGGCTACGTGTCGCTGCGTTTCGACAGAATCGAATTTCCGGACGGGACGACCGGGAAGATGGGCGGAACCTCCATGGGCTTAGACTTTGCGCCGGTCAAAGGGCTCGTGTCAGGCAAAAGACGGGGGTCGCGATTCCTTGTGCAAACCCTAACCGGAGTGGGAACAGCCGCGGCTTACCTGGTAGGAGCAAACAACTTGAGCGGGCCGATATCGGACAGCGCTCTCCTGAGAGAACGCCTTGCCGACAACGTGGCGATTGCCGGACAGAATGAGATGAACCAGGTTGCCTTCAACCAGAACATTATGGTGACCGTGCCCGGGAACACGCGGTTCTATATCGTTCTCGAGCAAACCGCCAATGGCTCTGGCAGCCAGCCCACAGCGCAACGCGCAAGTTATGCCTCGCGCGCTACCGGAAACGGCCAGACCGTACCCAGCTTACAGGAATTGCGGCAACTGTTGCAGTTAAGGCAGGAGCTCAGCCAGCTCTACCAGCAGGAACCGAGCGAAAAAGCCGTGCCGGATGACAACCAGCAGCAATAGGGCGAAAGAACGGATTCCCACCTCCACCGACCCACCTCACAGCTTCCCGCCATTAGCTGGTTCCCTCAAAATGGGCCGTAACTCGCCCTGGAGGGGGAACCATGAGTTCCCCATGCTCTGTCCTTGCGCACACTGCGGTGTAAGCAACGTCGGACCCAATCTGGGTTCGAAAATCCACCCTGCAAAGAGGGACCTCCAATTGTCCCAGGGACGTCACGCGGTGGGACCTCCGCGAAGAATGCGTCCGCGCCATCGTTAGGCAACAAAGGTCACAGGCACATCTTTTTTCCCCTCGATCCACCTGTCCCATGCCGCGCAGCCGTTTGACAGAAAACATTCTTCATTGCACAACATCCCTGGCTGGGCCGAGAAGTCAGCACACGGCCCAGCCAGAAAGGAGGGATCCATGACCAACAGGGCTCAGCGGGTCGCGGGCTGGAAGCGGCCCCTGGCAGTGGCGGGGATCGCGTTACTTCTCCTAGGGAACTATGCGTTAGCCCAGAACCTCGGCGCCGCGCCGCAAACCAACGTAGCGGTTCAGGGTCAGACCGGGGCGCAGCCGGAAGGAGCGTTCCTGAACTTCATCAATTGGATCGGCAACGTGATCGCCCCAGTAGGAGCCGGTGGCGCAGTGGTAGGCGCCATCGTCTCCTGGCTCACGGGGCGGGGATTCGGCCGCTGGCTGTTCGCGGCCGGCGCCCTGCTTGCGGTGTCGGGCGTGACGCGGCTGATCGAGTTCTGGATCATGAACGGCACGGGCGGCGTTCACTAGCGCAAGTCCCCTCTATCGTCAACCCGGGGCGGGCAGCCCTGGACTGGACCTGGTTCCTCTGTTCAGGCTGCCTGCCCCCAACCCAACGGACTTGGGAAATTGCCTATGCAGACACCACAACTTCTTACCGATATCGCGAACGCGATGCTGCTCCTGGCATCATCGGCGGCACTCTTGTGCCTGGTGCTGGCCGGGATCAGCCTGCGGCGAGAGACAGGTGGAGTGAGCTTCGTGATTGGCGGCGGATTCACCAAGTGGATGTTCTGGGCGGTGTTGTTCGTGACGCTGCCCGGTCTGCTCACCTGGTTCAGCAACTCCGGCGTGAGCGTGCCCTCGCTAGGGGGAGGTATTAGTTCCTCATGGCTCGCAAGGTTCGAAACCGATGTTTCGGGTTTTGTCCAGAACTTCGTCATGGGGCGCATGGTTCCGGTGCTAGCTGCCTTCATGGCGCTGCGGGCGATTCTGGACACCGCGGAAGGCGGCCATCCCCTCCCTTCGGTTTTGGCGGCCTTCTTCCTGCTCGGAGTCCAAACGACTTACGCCTTGGTCCAGCAGTACAACACCGGGACGCAGTATGCGACCACCGACGTGCTCGCGAGCCTTTGGACCTATCTTGCGAGCGTCGTCATGCCCACGGCGGCTGGCCTCGGAGTCTTCGCGGCGATTATCAAGTTCGCGACAGGAAAGCCGGCAATGCGTTTGGTCGCCGTGTCGCTTGCACTGTTGTGCGTATCAGGCTTGTGGAACTTGCTCGAAGCCATGGCGCAATAGGGGAGGGACGGACGTGTCCTTTTCGAACGGCATCCTGAACCTGACCAACTGGGTTGGAAACGTAATCCTGCCCACGCTCGCGGGATTGTTCTTCGTGATCGCCGTTCTGCGCTTTTCGCGCGGCCTCGCGCACTACCCACCGATGTATGGAGGGTTTCTTTGCCTGATGGGATCAGGCCTCGTCAGGGCGCTAGAGACCTTCACCCGGCAGAGGAACTGGAACGATCCCGACGTGTATTGGGTATCACTCGTAACGTTGGTGAACTGGATTTCGAACGTCATTATGCCGCTCTATGCGGGACTCGAAGTGGCCGCGGGCGGAGTGTCTCTAGCGTCGGACATGCGCATTCACCACACCAGCAACTGGCAGCGGCACTTTCTTTCGGCAGGGTTGTGCCTGCTGCTTTCTGGCCTCCTGCGCCTGGCCGAATACTTTGTTGCCCACGGCACGGGCGGAGTGCCCTAGAGGGTAAGGGTCAAGGACGTTGCCGAACGAGGCACTTAAAGCCGGAGGCTCACATATGGCTCTTGATGTCACTCCCGTGCAGCGAAACCTCAGAACCCGCGTCACCTTCCTGGGCTTGGAAGCGGAAGACCTCTTTGCGATTCTCGCCCTGGCCATCGTTTCGAACGTGCTGGGACGCTTCCTGCACCGGGAGATGTTCGGCCTGCCGATGAACATGGTCATTCAATACCTCGTCCCGGTAATGAGCATTCCCGGCCTCATGCTTTTCAAGTACGGCAAGCAGCGAGGGTATTTGCTCGATTGGGTGCAATTTCACACCAAGCCGCATGTCTACTCGGGGCTCGACCGCGACACACAGCTTCAGAGTCCCTATCTCAAGTACGGAGATGAATGATGCCCATCACCTTGGAAGAGTATGAACGGTTTCTCGATGCTCCCGCCCTGTGCGAGCAACTAAGAATCCGCGATCTGTTAGACAACGTGGCGATCCAGGTGGACGGATCATTCGTCGCGGCCTATGAACTCAGTGGGCTTGCCGCACTGTATGCGAGCGATGAGGAACGTAACCGCAATAAGCAGGCGATTGAAGCGTTGATCCGTTCGCTCCCCGAGCGCTCCCTGCGCATGCAGTTGCGGTTTGAGATTACGGAAGGGGTGGGAGACCTGCTCGACCGTCACAACCGGGAGCGGCGAAATCAGAGCGCGATTCTTCATGTCATCGACAAGGAGCACGCCCTGGCCTGGCAAAGGCGCGACGCAGCCGGAGACTATGTGCGCCACCTTTTGCATGCCTACTTCATCTGGAACCCCCGGATTCACCATCAATCCCCTGACTTCGAGTGGAAACACAAAATGAAGTCGAATGGCGGGGCCAAGTGGAGCCTCGCGGCCGGCAAGTGCATTGAGCGGACGCGGCGGGAGCACGAGGACCTTCTGGCGGAATTCAACAGCCTGATGTCGGGAGTTGAAGCGACCCTGCATTCGACGGGCATGTGGGTGCGGCGGATGACCCACGAGGAGCTGTTCCTTGAAATCAAGCGCGCGCTCAATCCCCTGTCCCAAGACACCGTTCCCCTGATGCCTCCCGAAAAGCAGCTCATGTACGATAGCGCCCGCAGCCAGGCGGCCAACGTCAATGTGGAGGATGAAGCCGACGACCACCTTAAGATCAGCAGCCTGCTGTACTCACTCATCAGCTTGAAAGACCTCCCCGACGCCACTTTTCCCGGGATGCTGCGCGAGCTTTTGAATTTGCCCTTCCCGCTGGTCGTGAATCTCGAGCTGACGCTCCCCGACCAAGCCAAGGTGCAGAAGCAGTTCAAATCGCGGTTGCGGAAGATGATGGCGGCACAACGCGACATTCACGGCGGCTTCCGGCTGAATGTGGATGCCCAGGTGGCGGAAGAGCAGTTGGTCGAGGTTTTGAAGAAGGTCATTTCGAGTTCGCTCAAGGTCTGTGAGGCAAGCCTGATCATCGGCGTCCGGACTTCCAACCCGATCTGGAGCCGGGTTGATCGGGAAGAAGCGGAACGGACCCTTTCCGACCGACGGCAAAGCGTACTCCACACGCTCGCACGGATGAACGGGGCGCGGGGTATTCCGGAGATGCTGGCGCAGAAGCGGCTCTATTTCGGGAGCCTCCCCGCCATGGGCGGCGACAATAAGCGGGAGATTCCCCAGCTCACACTCCATGCCGCGGATCTCCTGCCACTCGAAGTCCCCTGGCTCGGCACCCCGCACTCGCCTTTGATGCTCTTCGAGACGCCGCAGCGCCAGTTGATTCCCTTCTCGCCATTTGACCCCTCGCTCGGGGACGCCAACATGTTGATCATGGCGAAAAGCGGCGGCGGGAAGACCTTCATGGCCCAGATGTTTCTGCTCATGCTGGCGCGGGCCAATCCCCTCATATCCATCCTAGAAAGAGGCGATTCCTATCAGCCTCTCGTCGATTTGATGGGCGGGCGCTCAATCGCCGTGGACCTCGAAGGGCG
>PMYF01000196.1:23540-25176 GCA_003171295.1 Acidobacteriota bacterium
TCGGGCAGGACCAGCGCTCGAACGACACCTTGCTTCCAAACCTGCTCGGGGTCGCCTTGGCGCGGACCTACAAACGGTGCGCCGCACGCTTCTCCTGCCCCACTCCCACCTTCAATGACTTGAAGGAAGAGCTTGCTAACTGGCGGGACGAAGAGCGGATGCAAAGGACGATGGACGAGGCAAAGCTCGCTTCGATCAAGCTGCGCTCCTGGACGGGCGAGAAGGGGGTCTACGCCAACCTGTTCGACCGGCAGACGACCATGCGCCTCGATTCGAACTGGCTGTTCTTTAACGTCGAAGGGTTGAGCGCCGACCCGATGCTTGAGACGGCAATGAGCATGGTGATTGCGAATGCCGTATCGCAGCGAGCCTCGGGAACGAACGGCCAGCCGTCAATCACCGTGCTGGACGAGTGCTGGGCGCTTCTTGATTCCCCGAGTCTCGCTCCGGAGGTGGTGCAACTGTTTCGGACGGCCCGCAAGCGCTATGGAAGCGTCTGGGGAATCAGCCAGACCCCGGAAGACTTTGTGGGAACGGAGGGTAAGCCCCGCGAGCACGGCCCAGGAATCCTCAAAAACGCCACCACGAAGATCGTCGGGCAGCAGCCGGGGGACACAACCCCCTTGATCAAGCATCTGGCGCTCAATCACGCCGCCGTAAACCAGGTGAAGGAATTCAGCGCGCCCCGCAAGGGACAGTATGCCCAAGCGCTGCTGGTGCTGGGCGAAAAGGCGGAGACAACCCAGACCATCCGCCTCGTGCCGACGGCGCTCGATTACTGGATTTGTACGACATTCCCAAGAGAGCGGCGATACCGCCAGCGGTTCCTTGCCCAAAGCAAAGGGCGAACACTGATCGAGTCCTATCAGGAGTTGGCCAGGAAGTTCCCACAGGGCCTCGCGGACCTGCCGCCCCTGCCGGAAGAGTCTTTGGAAGTGCAAGAGGCTGTTTCAGCCCGATAAAGGACGGTTCCGGGAAAAAGTACGGATCGACGCTCGGCTAGTCATTTTCTCGAAATGGAGGTAGTAAACGATGAACGCTGTGTTCTTTCTTCTCTTTTCGTGGGGCATGGTGAGAGCCCGGAGTCAGCATCAGGTTCTGGCTCTGGCGCTCGTGGGGGTAACAGGGGCCGTTGTGGTGGCCCAGCCCTCGATCACCTATGCCCAGGGCATGATCGGAGCGATCGAGAGCGTCTTGAACCTCATCAACGGCAGCATTCACACGGCACTCAATGGAATCAACTCCGTACGGAGCGCCATGAGCAGCCTCTACCAGACCGTGGCCTTTCCAACCCAGCTCATCAACCAGGCCCGGGCGCAAGTGACTGGAATCACCAACCAGTTCCGATATCCCATGCGCAGCATTTTCAATATCAGCCTCACAAGCGCGACGCTGCCGCAGGCCCAGGCGCTTGAGAGCGTGATGCGCAACGGGCAGATCGGTGATTTCAATACCCTGACCACCAATTATCACAGTGTCTTCGGCTTGCCACTGAGCTCCACGGCCGCAAGCCCTCAGGACCAGGTGATGGTCGACATGGACGATGCGCTCGCCAAAGACAACCTGAAGACGCTCAAAGAAATCGACGCTGCCGGGCAAACGATGCTTCAGGTGGCCGACCAGATCGAGGATACGA
>PMYF01000285.1 GCA_003171295.1 Acidobacteriota bacterium
ATGCGTGAGGCTTATCGCGAGGGCCAAACCTCGTCGCTCACCGCGCCCGCGCGCACCGAAATGGCTCGTAACCTGGTGGTGATGATTCGCAGCACCGGGGCGGATTGGGATCGCGACCCGCTGCTGAGCGATCCGCAGGCGCAGGCGGCGCTGGTGGAGGAAATGAAATGCTGCGCGCGCTAATCCTGGTCCTGTTTTGCGGTGTGACGGTGAGTTTGGCGCTCGCGCAGCCACCCGCGCCCACGGGGGTGCCAGCCGCACCTCCTCCCTCTAAGACGGCAGCGTCCGGCCGGGTGGACATCACACGTCCCGGCCGATCAGCCACGCCAGGCAGGTTGGGCAAGACGCGATCCGTTGTCGCGAACCACGAGGAGGCGCGCGAACTGCCGTTGGATTCAGAAACATTCGACGTGCGCGTGCATCGCCGCGTCACGGAGTACAGCCAACGTCACCAACAGCGCGAGCGTCGCATATCCTCGTATGACAAAGTCAGTGTGAGGGACCCAGGGCTTGAGCGCTTCGCCGACCCAAGCAAAGTGCAAGTGGAGTCGAGCGACGAACTCGATCGCGAGCGGACTAGCGAAGAGCTTGCCGCTGATTACGCGGAACAGGCGCACGCCGTTCAGATCAAGGCGCAGGCGCTGCAGGAGTTCATTGCCAAACGGGGGGAGAAGCTCGACGGGTTGAACAAACACGATGGTGTTTTGAGCCGCCCCGGCCGCGAGATGGCGCGAGCCAATCTCGCTCGCCAACCCTTGTCGCCGGAGACGCTGGCGGCCAGGCGCGAAATCGATCGGCGGCTGTGGGAGACCGAGCGCAACGAAAAAGACCTTCCGGTTCAAGGGTCATGGAACCAGCAGGAAACTGCGGACGCGGCGGAAGATCTCACCAAGCTCCAGGCCCTGCAGCAAGCTTACGAGAAAGAGGCGAAGGCCTTCACGGCGGACGCGCTCTCCGCTCGCCAGAACCGCCTGCGCCTCGCGAACAAGCTGGAATACTCCCTCTCCCGCGCCCAGGCGGCGGCAGCGAAGGAGGAAGCGCACACGGCAAACGCTGATCACCCCGGCTACTCAAACTCTCCTGATCCTGAGGCCCAGCGCGTCCGGGATGAGTTCGCGCGCCTGTGCGAGGATACCGGTGCGCGGCGCGCCTTCTACGACGACCTGCGCGGCGCGGTAGAGCGCGTTCGCGCTGGCATGCGGGATGAGAACTCGGCGGAGGAGAAACTTGTCTCGTTCCAACCCGCAGCACGTCCGTCCCGCCAGACTTACGTGGAACCTGTTAACCCGCCACTGTGGCGAGAATTCAACCAGCCACAGGAGCCCCCTCCGGCGAAACCTCCCGCGCCGCAACTAGCCCTGGGACCCTATGGCGACCGCATGGATCATGTTGCGCGCCAGCGCGTTGTGCGCTGGGCAAAGGCCAATGGCGCGCCCGTCTCGCTGGCCCTGGGCGTGGCCTGGATGGAGTCACACTTGAACACGCATCCGCCGCGCGGGGCCGCCGGCGAAGTGGGGATGTTCCAAATCATGCCTGAGCGCTGTCGCCTTGAAGGCTGGTCCCCCAAGCGCCTGAGCGAGCCGGAATTCAACGCCTGGATGGGAACGATGCTGTTGGCGCGCTACTACCAGAAAGAGGGGAGCGTGGCGCGCGCCGCCGCGAAGTACGTCGCGGGCCCCGGGGTCTTCAATAAGGGGTATTCCAAGGACATGTGGGCCTACATCAATTGGTATGCGACCACGGTGGACACCTATGCCAGCTACTTTTCCCGCTACCAAAGCTGAGAGCAGACCGGACGCAATAATGCTTCGGCCCGTCGGCGAACCGCATCCCGATGGCAGCGGTGTTTCCCGCTTGGCGTTGCTCGAGACGCGCGGACCTGATCCCATGGCGCTCCTTCTCTCCGCCGAGAGTTCAACCCTTCTTCCCCAGGCGACCGGACCGGTCACGCCCAAGCCTGAGGTACATGGCCGTGCACGCAACGCCGGCCCGTTTGATATCATCCCAACCTTTGGATCTGCGAATGACGGATCAGGAGAGGAACAAGCATGCGAAAGCTGATGAGTATCGTTCTCTGGTTGACCTTGTGTGGGACAGCACTGGCGACCGGGCAAAGCAAAGAAGCCAAGCGCCTGGAATCCGCAGCCTTTGTCGTGGATGAGATCATGCAGTCGCCCGAACAGGGCATCCCCCGGGAGCTGCTCGATCGGGCCGTCTGTGTGGGCGTCATCCCCTCAGAGATTCGGTTTGCGTTTGGTTTTGGGGGTAGCTATGGACGGGGCGCGCTGGTATGCCGGAAGGGCGGTAACGGTCCCTGGGGAGCGCCGTCCATGTTCACCTCGTTTGGAGCGAATTTCGGATTCCAAATCGGCGGCAAGGCCACCGACATCGTTTTTATTGTGATGAATACGGGCGGCGTGCGGAAGCTGTTGCAGAGCGGCGTCAAGCTGGGCGTGGACGCCTCCGCGGCGGCTGGACCGGTGGGGCGTACCGCGGAGGGTGCGACGGACCTTCAACTCCATGCCGAGATTCTCAGTTACTCGCGTTCACGGGGGCTTTTCGCCGGGGTTTCACTCGCCGGCACGGTACTCAGAACCGACTACGGCGCCAACTTCCAGCTCTACCGGCACGTCTATGAGCCCAAAGAAATCCTGATCGACGGTCTTGCGCCCCCTCCCGCCGCAGCAAAGCAGTTGGACGACATCCTGGCGCAGTATTCATCCCGGGGTGGCCAGCCGTTCCCCAAGACGTAGCAATGAGATTTTCTTTTGGATTGCAGGGGAGGTCTTGGGCATAGGGGCGCAGGCACAGATTTCTTCTGTGAGTCTGCGCCTTCTCGCTCACTGAAACGGCTAGCGGTTGTCGTGGTTGTGGTCTCGATCGCGGTCACCGCCGCAGCGCTCTCGTGCTCTTTCGAGTTCGTAACGGCGTTTATGCGCCTGCTGGCTGTGCTCGCCGTGGCGATCAATCTCGCGCCTTAGCTTTGCTTCGGCTTTGTGGATGCGTTCACGGCAGTCGCGGTCCCGATCACCAGCCAGGATGGGCGCCACGCCGCCAACCAGCAAGAACACTCCGAACACAGCCGCGAGCAGAGTCGTCTTCCCACGCTTTACCCTAAGCAACATGGTTTCCTCTCCAGCAACAACGACTACCTCGGAATTTCCAATCATTTTGAAGTCCCGGGTCTTTGAAGAAGCTAACAGGTCGGGTCTTGAGCTGTCTGTTCAAAAAGAGACAGAGGAGCCGCAGCCTCGATTTGGCACGTTTCGGCGTAGACTTTCGTTCCTGGGGGCCCCGCGGGTGGCGGCCAGCGCCACCCGCGGAAACTGTGAGCGTACGGCAAGCCGTACCCCTACCGTTCGCAACGCACGGAGGTGATTCATGGCTGGCCTCAATGTGCTGTTTTGACCAAAGCTGTGAGCAATACTGAATCGACGCCCGCCTTTGCCCGAAGGTATAAAGGTTATGCTTTTGTCGTCGGCAAAGAAAAGTGGTGCGGACGCAGGGTGGGAAACGCAAGATGCGGGTTCTTCAGTACTAGATTCTATCGATCAACACAAGAGACAAAGAGAGGAGTTTTTATGCGAATGAATTTCAAGCCATATGTCTGGGTTCTGGCGGTAGCGGTGGCTACGGGTATCATTGGAGGCACGGTACGCGCTGTGGCGTCTCCGGCAATGAATGCCCAAGGTCAGGACCAGGATTATTCGAAAAACAAGAGGTACCAGCAAGGGATGCGCGAAGGCAAGGATGACCAAGCGCATAAACGAGACCACTTCAGGAAGAGGCACTTTACTAAGGACGAAGACAATAAAGCCTACGAGTCTGGCTACCAGCGGGGTCACGGGGGCGATCAACACTAGAAATAGCAGACCGGGCTTCTGGCAATAGAGCCCGCGGGTATGCACTTGAAGGTGTAGTCGCGGGGCGCCGGCATGGTTTATTCATGTCGGCGCTTTTTTTGACGCCAGCGCGGATGAAGCTGAGCCGAGAGGCCCGCAAAAGGCTCTCAAATTCAGACTAGCGTTCGTAGGGCTCCCAGACTCGTCATCCCGGCGGCGCCCGTTTCTTTATGACCACTACTTCGTCGTGACCATGGATTGGGTAAGTTGCTGTAGCGCAGGGCTTGTTCTCAAGCCCTGCGGCCTTTCCAGCGGCACGGGCATTTTCCGCGCCGCAAAGAAGATAATCTGAATCCCCGGCTGCCTGCGCCTCGAACCAAGGATTGAGAACCCATCACCATGGGTTAGCCCTGAAGGGGCGACCTGCCTCAGCCCAGGGCAACGCCCTGGGAATCAAGGAGTGACACAGCCGCAAGTCCTGAAAGGGCGAGCCACTCTGTCGCCCCTTCAGGGCTCACCCATTGAAATGGATCGTGCTTCTTAATCCGGCCGATGGCCTGGGCTGGGATGGATCGCCCCTTTCGGGACTCGACCGCGCTTGCCCAATGCTCGCCGCGGTGGAAGAGCCGCCCACCGCGGCGGGCCGGAGCGCGAGCCTTGCGCCGCTTCCCGCCAAACTGCCCGATAACTTGCGACGAAGGTCCACCTTGCACCCCGGAACGGTCAGCTTCTGCCGGATGTCAGAATTTTGAATCTACAGGTAGGCACAAAGTGACGTACCCCCATTGACAATACCCAGGGGTGGGTGGCTACAATATTGAGATATGAACGACGCACCTTGTACCAGCTCTCCACTCAATCACTTAGGGGAGACGCGGGCGGATGGCTGCCTGACAGGTTCCGGAGAAAAATGTAGCGGCGACTTCACGTCGCCAGGCTGGCGTTTGAAACACGGGACATGTGGCGATGTGAAATCGCTGCTACATCGTCGGGCGCGGGGTCGCTTCTGGATCCCATGCAAAAAGATGTTAAAAATGAAG
>PMYF01000034.1 GCA_003171295.1 Acidobacteriota bacterium
GATGCGAGCCCGGATGGACGGCATGGCGATGCGCGAGCGAAAAGAGAAAGTGGCTGCGGCTCCGAAAGGATGACATGGCGATCCTGATCACGCATGAGGGCGGGCTGCTGGAGTTCGAAGACCGGGAAACGGTCAACCGCGTCTGCGAGCAATACGAGTTCGAAGGGAAGGTTTTGGCGAAGCTCGTCGAAAAGGAATTGCATTGCCTGGGCGGGGAGATGATGGCCTGCAAGCGAGAGGACGGGCAGGCGGTTTTCAAGTTCTGGCGTTTCGTGCTTCGCGGGGCTGGGCAGTACACGCCGTGTTATCTGGAGGAGTGAAATGACATGCCGAATTGTTAATCATGGTGGCGGGCTGGTTTCCATCGTCTGCATGCGCGGCGACCAGACGAAGCCGTGCCACTACTGCGGGCGCCGGAGCGAGAAACTTTGTGACTTCCCGCTCCGCGGCCCGAAGGCCGCGAAGACCTGCGACATCCCGATGTGCGCGAACTGCGCGACGCACGAGCCCCCGGACAAAGATTGGTGCAAGGCTCACGCGGCGCTGGTCATGAAGGGGCGGGATGAAAAGCTCCCATTCTGAGCCGGATTTCCCTTACCTCTATGTCTGGAAGTCAAACGCCATGCGGACGCTCGATCGGAAGGGCCAGCGCTGCCGGATCATCGCGCGGGGCCGGATGAACAGCATTCAGGTGGAATTTCAATCGGATGGCTTCCATGCCATCGTGAGCGGTAACTCGATACGGAGGGTTAAGCAATGACCAATAGAAAGCCGTCCCATACAATGCAGAAGTTTGGGCGCGGTCCAGAACCACCTGTCCCCACGGCGCGCTGCCCGCGCCTGTATAACATTCTTCACCGGAAACACTGGGAGCGCATCAAGTTGATCCGGTTTCCGCAGATTCACACGCGACAGGAAAAGCGGGAGATGGCGACGCTGGCGGCGCGGCGCGAGATGCGCGGCATCGCAAGTGGCAACACGCTGCGGAGGGTGAAAACCAATGGGTAAAACAACAATCGAGTGGACCGAATACGGATGGCCGGTCGTTACAGGCTGTTCACGTGTCAGTGAGGGGTGCCGAAATTGCTATAGCGAAAAGCTCACGGCGACCCGACTCTCGCATCTCCAGCAGTACAAGGGGTTGGCTGAGGTCAAGAATGGCCATGCACAGTGGACTGGGGAAGTTAGGCTCAATGAAGCGGTGCTCCAAGACCCGCTACATTGGAGAAAACCTCGGCGCATCTTCGTATGTCAAATGAGTGACTTGTTCCATCCGAAGGTCTCCGATGATTTCATCAACCGTGTTTTCGCAGTGATGGCGCTCTGCCCTCAGCACACCTTCCAGATTTTGACGAAGCGGCCCAAGCGGATGCTGGAATACGTTGAAGGGTTCGCGGTCGGTGAGTCGGATTTGATTCCGCCCTTCGGCCCTGTAAAACATGCGGACGGGCTTAGGGCAGCAGTACACAATTGGCCCCTTCCCAACGTCTGGCTTGGCGTCTCAGTCGAGGACCAAAAGACCGCCGATGAGCGCATCCCTCTGCTACTCCAGACGCCCGCGGCGGTACGCTGGCTGAGCTATGAGCCGGCGCTCGGGCCGCTTAATCTGGAAGAATTGCCAAGCGCAAGCGGGATAGGACGGTATCTTGATTCACTGAGTAATGCGGGGGTCGATCCTGGGGCAAAGATTCCGTCGAAACTTGATTGGGTCATCGCTGGGGGAGAGTCCGGGCCGCACGCGAGGCCATCACACCCGGATTGGTTTCGGTCAGTACGCGATCAGTGCCATGCGGCTGGCGTGCCGTTTTTCTTCAAGCAGTGGGGTGAATGGGTGCAATCTCCAGACTCTGAGGATGCTTACGATGCGGTACGAGGATTTCTAACTGTTCCACTAGGTGGAGCATTTAAGCGCGTCGGCAAAAAGCGCGCCGGGCGGATGCTGGACGGCCGAGAGTGGAATGAGTATCCATCCAGCACAGGATTGCACAAATGAACAGGCTTGGGCGGGGATCGAATGGAGCTGGGAACCCTGGGACGTTGTCTTTGGGAGGGATTGCAGCTCAAGCCCGCCTAGGAGTTATGCCGCCGAGCCCCGCAGAGGGGACTAGAAATCCGACTCCGGGGCTGTCCTCGTTGGATTGGATGGCCTGGGCTGAGATGCCCACGGCGGCTTCAAGTTGGCAGCACGCGGCGTGGTGGGACACGCGAACCGAGCACAAGGGGACACTCAGGGTACCCGCTGGGTGTACCGGCTCAGAATTCATCCTGGGCACAGAGGGCACGCGGTCGATGAATCAACATCTGGCTGGGTGTCATAGACAGGGCGTCGTGGACCACGCCCACCTTGTGTGGAGTCAGTTAAAATCTGGCCGTGCTGCCAGAGGTGGGGCGGGGCGAAGTAGCCAGCGGGTTTCTCATAGGCTTAACCGCTGGTAAGGACAACCCCCGCCCTGCTGAATGAGGAGGGTGAGAGATGAGCTACGGTGACAAGGAACTAAAAGAAGAACAGATCAACCGTCTTGTGAAAGGTATCAAGGAACTGGAGACCGAGAACGCCGCCCTCCGCGAGCGGGCTGAGAAGGCCGAGGCGGCGTGCGCGGAGATGCAGCCAACTCTCGGAAAACTCAAGACCGATTATGAACTCCTCCGCGCCAAGCTCGCTGCGGCGGAGAGGCTAGTTCAATTGTATCAGGGGAATCATACTGAGTCGTGCAATATGTTTTCCAGTACGCGTCGAGGATGCAGTTGTGGACGCTATAAGAATTTCAGGGAAGCCCTATTCGCCTATGAAGCTATCGGCGGTGGGAAGGCGCAGGAGCTAGCAGTCGTCAAGGAATCCTTGACAACTCAAAACAAGTACAACCCTGACGCGATGACCTATCTGTGCCCGCTTTGCGGTGGGCAGATGGCAGAGGTGAATGATCCGCATCAGGGGGAAATCCTGCGCTGCGAAGAAAAGGACTGCGGTTTGTGCTTGCGCATTTGTACTCCGTCAGTGGGAAAGGATGTGTTGCCTTGACCTGCGGACGCAAGCTTGGCCCGTATGACTGCTGCACGGTGGTCTGCGGGGATTGCCTGGAGCTGATGAAGGCGCTGCCCGATGGCTGCGTGGATGCGGTCATTACCGACCCGCCGTATGGAATTGACCGTCGAGTTAGTTTTCACGGTGGGGGTAACAATCACCTTGCCCATGCCAATACATACTCTGCTGTAATTGGGAACGATAAACCATTTGACCCCGCACCGCTGTTGAGTCAAATTCCCACAATCCTATGGGGAGCCAACCACTATGCTGACAAATTACCTCCGTCAAGCGGTTGGCTCGTATGGGACAAAGAGCGACCAGATGACCTCGATCAAGCAACCTGTGAACTCGCATGGACTAATTTCGTCAAGGGTGTCCGTCGCTTTCGCTACTTATGGAACGGAATGATTCGGGCAGGGAATGATGAGCTATTCCACCCCACTCAGAAACCTGTGGCCCTAATCGAATGGTGCATTAACCTGCGCTGGATGCCAATCGGAACCATCCTTGACCCCTTCCTGGGCAGCGGGACCACAGCCGTTGCAGCATTGAAACTCGGGAGGCATTTTCTCGGGTTCGAAATTGAACCCCGTTACGTCGAAATCGCTAGGCAGCGGATCGCGCTGGTCGAGGCGCAGCCGAACTTGTTTGAAAGGCCGAAGCTGCAAATGACATCCGAACTATTCAACGACATCATCGGGAAGGAGGCATGAGTTATGGTGAACGATTTTCGAACATTTACGGCGTGGTCGCTGGGGCTGATCTCGGCCCTACTTGCAGGTGCATTGATTGATTCGGGGACGAGCCGGGGATGGTTGCTGGGCCTGGGCCTGTTCGTGGTCATCATGATCGCGTCCTTCTGGAGAATCTGCGGCTCCATCACCGTCGAGGGGCTCCAGTTCTTGCAGGGAGCCATCGAAGCTCGGCGGATTCGAAAAGGAATTGATACTCTTCCAGGGCAAAGCGGGCTTATAATCCGGGCAGGCGGGGAATTCGAAGCAGGCACTTGGGAACGTCAGGTTTCATCTGCAAGAAAGGTCTGAGGTCCATTCCATGTCGAAGAGCAACGGCAAGCCGACGCGGGCGGTTAAGTCCGTCTCGGCGGAAGCCCTTAAAACATCCAGCCTGCGGGCTGAATTTGTTCCTCTCGCCAGCCTGAAGCCGCACCCGCGGAATTACCGCATCCATCCGGACGATCAACTCGAACACATCATCAAGAGCATCCAGGAACACGGATTTTACCGGAACGTCGTGGCGGCGCGAGACGGCACGATCCTGGCGGGGCATGGGGTTGTCCAAGCGGCGCTCAAGATGGGATTGAAGGGAGTCCCTGTGGTCCCGGCTCGACGTGGGCCCGGATGATCCCCGGGCCTTGAAGCTCCTGGCCGGAGACAACGAGATCAGCCGCTTGGCCGAGATCGACGACCGCGCTCTCACCGACATGCTCAAGGAAATCAAGCTGGCTGACCCGGACGGGCTGCTCGGGACCGGCTTCGATGATGCGATGCTCGCCAACCTGTTGTTCGTGACGCGGCCGGCCAGCGAGATCGCGGACATGGACGTGGCGGGCCAGTGGGTCGGGATGCCGGAGTACGAAGAGGGCCGGGATCTACCCAGGCTGATCATTACCTTCGCCAAGCCGGAGGACCGTGAACGTTATGTGAACGAGGGCAAGCTTAAAATCGATAAGAGGGTGGGATATGTCTGGTGCACACGTTGGCCTTGGACAGAGCGGCATGACAACCGCGGATTCCGGTTCGAACCCAGCAAAGCCGGCAACTAAGATCCTGCCGCGCTATCCGGTATATGTGATTTCGAAGGGCCGCTCGGAGTGCTGCCTTACGGCGAGATTCCTGATCAAGGACGGCGTGCCCTTCCGCTTGGTCGTCGAGCCACAGGAGGCGACGCTCTACTCGGCGCGCTTTGGCGCTGATCGCCTGTTGATTCTAGTNNCGTGCCCTTCCGCTGATCGCCTGTTGATTCTTCCATTCTCGAACCTGGGGTTGGGCGGCATTCCGGCACGGAATTGGGTATGGGAGCACGCGAAGAGATCGGGCGCAGAACGGCATTGGATCATGGACGATAATATCGACTTGATCGAGCGCCGCCATCAGACCTATCGCATCCCCTGTGACGCGGGCATAGCGCTGCGCTGCTGCGAGCAATTTGTTGATCGCTATGAGAACGTTGCGATCGCGGGGCTCAACTATCATATGTTCGTGCTCCGGACCGTCCAACTGCCACCCTTCTTCCTAAACAATCACGTCTATTCGTGCCTCCTGATCTTGAACTCGCTGTCCCAGCGTTGGCGGGGACGTTACAACGAGGACACGGATCTCTGCCTACAGGTGCTTTCGGCCGGATGGTGTACAGTCCTCTTCAACGCCTTCATGATCTATAAGATACCGACGATGACGATGAAAGGGGGAAACACTGCTGATCTCTACAAGGCAGACGGTCGGCTGAAGATGGCGCGCAGCCTGGAGCGCTCATGGCCTGGCGTGGTCACCGTGGGGAGGCGATTCCATCGCCCCCAGCACGTCGTTAAGGACGCCTGGCGGAAGTTTGACACGCCTCTGAAGCTCCGGCCCGGGGTCGATCTCGCGAAGTTGCCGAAGATCGACGAGCACGGGCTGCAGCTCGTCAAGTTGGAAGCTCCGAAAAGCGAGCACGCTCCGCGGCGACATCCCGTACTGGCGGGCCGGGACGAAGCAGTATTGGACAGGTGAGGGCTGGGCTGAATTGCCCGCTTATGAGCCAACTGCCGTCGCGTCGGGAGAGTTGAAGCGCATGAAGGTGAAACCGAGATGAGAATGCTGGTGATCGGCCAGGAGCCCGGACGCGGGAAAGATGAACCCCTCAGCGGGCGCGCAGGTAAGAAGCTCGCGCAGCTCGCCGGCCTCAGCTTGGATGATTTCCTCAAAGCGACCGAGCGCATCAACCTTCTTCCTCGCTGGTGGGGCAAGAACGGCAAGGGCGACCGGGCTCCCGAGCGCCTTCTCCGCAACGCCGCCCGCCAGCTTATCCACTCCGATATACTGGACGGCAGAACGGTGCTCGTCGTCGGACTCGCCACCGCGAAAGCGCTCGATCATGAAGCTGTCGGCCGCAGAACGTGGCATCAAATCACCATTCCCCATCCTTCCGGCATCAATCACTGGTGGAACGAGCCGAAGAATGAACAACTTGCGAGCCGCGTGCTGCGGATGTTCCTCGCAGGAGCGCCGCATCCATGAATGAAAACGTATCTATGAAGCCAGAGCCGATTCCCGGTCGCTGCGGAGCACGCACCCGGCATGGATTCTGCAAGAAGTGGCCGGTAAAAGGTCGCACGCGCTGCTTCAAGCATGGAGGGAAAACTCCGGTGGGCATCGCGACGAAGAATTTCAAGACGGGTCTGTTCTCCAAGTCCATGCCGCGCCAGTTCGCGCAGAAGTTCGCGGCTGCTGCGTCCGACCCCGAGCTGCTGTCTCTTGCCCGCCACGTGGCGCTGATCAACACGCGACTCTTGCAACTCCTGGAGGAGTTCGGGCAGGCGCGTGTAAGCGTGGTCAAGGTGAAGGAAGCGAAGGCGGAATTCTTGAAGGCGCACGCCAGCGGAGATCAGGCGGCGCTTCAGGTCGCGACGAACTTCATGATGAAGGCCATCGACGGAAGCGTGGATGAGGATGATCGGTGGGAAAAGATTGATTGGGCGGTGGAAAGCGTGCGCAAGCTGATCGACTCGATCCAAAAGCATCAGGTGCAGACGGCGCAGATCATGACGCTGATGCAAGCCCAGGCGCTTTTCACGAATCTGGCTATGAGCGTGCGCAAGGGATTTGTGGGACTGGCGGCGCAGACGACGGATGAACGCATGAAGAAGTTGATTCAGGCGGCGTTGCATCTTGTGGCGGCCGAGTTCCAGCGAGCGGCCAACATGCCGGATCCCCTGGCGAGCATCAGTAAAGAGACGATGCTGCAATGAAGGGGAGACGTATCGACGAAAGACGCAGGAGGGGGACATGCAGAGCTATCCAAGTCAAGTTCGGTTCATGCTGGCGAGAGGGCCAGCGACGGCGAGCGAGATCGCGACGGCGATGAAGATCGGGGCGAAGAGGGTCTTGCTCATCCTGGAAGACATGGAGCGGCACCAGTACGTGCGCACCACGGGAGAACCAATCCACTCGTTCGGTGGCCGGGGAAAAGGGCAAAGTCTTTACGAGCTGACCCAGCAGGGGAAAGCAGCGTGGCTGAACGAACCAACACCCTGAATATCGAAGGCTGGGGGTTAGAACAGGCAAAGCTCGCTTCTGCATGGAATCCTCCCAGGTAGAGACATTTGCCTTGTCGGTTGCACGAGCGTGGAATGACTGTAGGACTGGTGCGGGAGCGGTCCCCTGGATAAGACCATTACCGAGGCCAAAAAGAGACACTTTGGCCCATCAAACATGATAAAAAGTAAGTCCAAAACGAAGCCTCTCCCCCTCCAAAAGCCTCGGGAAGTTAAGGCCCTCTCATACTCTCCCGCCACGCTCGTGCGCTCGCCCAGCATTGAAATCGGAATTCAGGTGGGGCGCATCCTGCAACCAGACGTGCTGGGCGGCGGGATTGCGATGAAGGAACCCCGCTTCGAGAAGCAGCGCTTGCTCGTGAAGGCGCCGAACAAGCGCATCATCGTCCGGGCCGGCAGACGGGGCGGAAAAACGGTGGGCGCTTCGATTCGTGCTCTGCAGGCATTCCTTTCCGGCCATCGCGTGCTCTATGCAGCGCCCGTGATCGAGCAGATCAACCGTTTTTGGACCGAGGTAACTGAGGCGTTGGCCGAGCCCATCGACGCGGGAATTTTCTATAAGAATGAGGGCAAGCATTTGATCTCGTTGCGGGGGACGGAACAGGCGATCACGGCAAAGACGGCCTGGAACGCTGACTCGCTGCGCGGTGACTATGGCGACCTGTTGATCATGGATGAGTGGCAACTGATGAACGAGGATGCCTGGGAGCGAGTCGGGGCCCCGATGCTTCTCGACAACGACGGCGATGCTGTTTTCATCTACACCCCGCCGTCTCTCCATTCCCGTTCCACGACGAAAGCCTCGGACCCGCGGCACGCTTCGAAGATGTTCAAGCGGGCCGAAGAGGACATGAAGAAAGCGGCGGAAGAGGGGCGTGAGAGCCGCTGGCTGGCCATCTCCTGGCCGTCACACGACAACCCGATGATCTCGAAAGAGGCGCTGTCCGAGATCACAAAAGACATGACGGCGCTTTCGCATCGTCAAGAGATTCTGGCCGAGGACACCACGGAAGTCCCGGGCAGCCTCTGGAAGCAGGCGTTGATCGACGACACGCGAGTGGATAAGGCACCGGCGCTGGTCCGCATCGTGGTGGGAATTGACCCTTCGGGAAGCTCGACGACCGAGGCGGGCATCATTGGCGCGGGCATTGATGTGCGCGGGCACGGCTACGTCGTGAAGGACGCCTCGCTGCTGGCGCCGACTCCTGATCGGTGGGCGGCGGCCGGAGTGGGCGCGTATGCTGACCTGGGTGCGGATCGCATCGTGGGAGAACGCAACTATGGCGGTGACATGGTGCAGTCCACGATCCGGACGGTGGACGAGAACGTGAGCTACAAGGATGTCACGGCCACGCGGGGCAAGCTGGTGCGCGCGGAGCCGGTCTGCGCGAAGTACGAGCAGGGGCTCGTGCATCACGTCGGGGAGTTCCCGGAGCTGGAAGACGAGATGTGTTCTTACGTGCCAGGAGCCAAGTCGCCGAACCGGATGGATGCGCTCGTGTGGGCGCTGACGGATCTTATGCTCGAGAGCCAGGCGCTCGGCCTGATAGATTTCCTGAAGGATGGCGCAGCGCAGAAAGTGTTAGACACCATGAACAAGACGGTGCGAGCGACGACCCTGTTGAAACCGATGATTTCGGATGAGGCGCCGACCTGTCCGGAGTGCGGGGCCGTGACGGTAATCCGGGCGGCGGGCGGAGAACTGCATTGCAACCAGTGTGGCATCCAATGGAAGGACAGGCAGACGAAGCCCACGGACGGGCAGGGCATGACGCGAGCGCAATATCTGAAGACGGAGGGAAGGGAAAGATGACGATCGCGGCAGAGATTGGGCGTGGGTTTTGGTGGTTCCGAATCAATGGGCGCGGCTGGCGGTGCGCGAATCGAAAGATTTACGCCCCACTTATCTTGGAGCGCCTGGGCCGCATTCGGGTTCTGCGCCTGGGGCGCTGGAGCATAGCGCGCCTGAAGCCAGATGATACGGCCGGGGTGAAGGTTCCCCGCGGCCTATCATTCATCGAAAGGGGCAGGCTGTTGTGAGAAATGGAGTCTGAAGAAAGGACAGGAGACGATCATGGAAGAAATCTTATTCGAGAACAGCACGCAGGTGGTGAAGGCAGTTTATACACCCGAGGTCCGCACGCTGGATGTATGGTTCAAGAGCGGCGTGCCGTATCGGTATCTCGACGTGCCGGCTGAAAGGTTCGAGGGGTTGAGGACGGCCGAGTCGCCCGGTTCATATCTGGCGCGCAACGTGCGACCGTTTCATATGTTCCCGGACCTGTGCCTGAAGCTTGAATGTATGGGTTGCCATAAAGTCATTCAGCCGGAAGATTTGGCGCTTGCGCGTGATTCCTTCGGCCATCCGCACGCTTGGCACACGGGCTGCATGGTGAATCCATGAACTGTCCCCAATGTAATGGATCGGACTTTGAGCGTGTCGTGATGCTGGGCCCCGGAGCCGTGGCTGGCCGACATCTGCAAAGGCTGCGGGTTTGTATGGGGAGAGCTTCCCAAAATCAAACTGCGAGGTAGCTATGCTTTTCCACTGGCTGAAGCGATTCCTGCGCGTGCTGGCGCGGCTCATCATCCCGCCGCCGCCACTGGCGCTGGCGAGAATCGAAGTGAATGCGCGCTGCCCGGTCTGCGGGCATCATCGCCGTGGGCGGCTGCGCACGGTCGAGGTTGACGCCTCAAAAGGCGGGGTTCCGGTGCGTGCCATCCTCTGCCAACACGCATGCCTTATCTGTGGCGCTCGATGGTTCGAGAAACCGATTGTAAACGTTGACCCGGGTTTTGTTACTCCGTCAATCGCTCGAGATTCGGATGAAGAGAAAGAAGACGCGGCGCGGCGGTTCGGTTCAGCGCCTCCGTTATCGTGAGGACTCAGCATTATGGCAAACGAATGGGCGCACAAGATGCTTGACGAAATTCGCCCGGATTTTTACGGCGAGATCACCTTCACGGTGCGGGCCGGGGAGATCCGAAAGGCGGCCAAGGTTGAGACGCACATCGCGCCCGACATCAAGGGGCAGTGCGGGGAGAGACTCATTCCTTGCCGCCATCCCGGCCCGAACTGTGCTGAGTCCAAAACAAAGAGTTGACAATAGGTTGGTATCAGTGCATCTTGAACTCTGACTGATTCCGTTCTCGGCCCTATCCTAGGGATGGAACGCTGGAGTGCTGAAGCGCAGGACCAGTAGGCCCGCTCGGCTAAATGGCTGGGCGGGCCTTTTGGTTTCAATGGCCAACGGCACATCGATCACAATTCGCCCGCTCGGGCCGCTCATCGCGGCTCTTTCCCGCTACGGTCAACAACTCTATCAACCCCCGAAGGACACGATCCGCGGAGTCGAGCCTGACACGTGGTACTCGCCTCTGCAACCTGTAAAGCCGATTGGCCCCCCAGGAGTCGAACCGCGCGCCTTCCAGTATTGGGCAGGGCAAAACCTGCTTTGGACACCACGCGCCGACGCGGAATACTCGGCGGCAGATCTAAAGCAACTGGCCACGTATCCGCTCGCGCGCATCGCGATCGAGAACGTCAAGGATGAACTCTGCAAGGCGTCCTGGCAGATTCAGCCGCGCCCGGAGCCGGGTGAGAGCCGCAAGGCCGCGACGAAGCGAGGCGTGAACGATGCGAATCTGTTCAAGCTGAACAAGTTCTTTGAAATGCCGGATCGTGAGCACCCGTGGCCGGAATGGCTGCGCCCGTTGATTGAGGACATGCTGGTGATCGACGCCTGGACGATCTTGATCCGCAAGAAGTTCTCAGGTGAGGTCGTCGAGCTTCCGGTCCTGCGAGGCGACAGCATCGTCCGCTACATCGACGAGAATGGCTTCACGCCTCTGCCTCCGGAGCCCGCTTATGCGCAACTCTGGTGGGGCATTCCTTTGGTCAATCTCTCGACTGACCAGCTTGTCTATAAGCCGCGCAACATCGTGCCTCGGAATACCATCGCCTCTCAACTCTATGGCATGAGCCCAACTGAACAACTGGCGCCAGAGATCGCGATTGGCATGAAGCGCTTGGAATTCATCCAGGCGTATTATCAGGAAGGTTCTATCCCCGGGGTTGTGCAAGTCGTGCCGAAAGGCGTTACGACAGACAAGATTGCCGAGGCCATGCAGTGG
>PMYF01000449.1 GCA_003171295.1 Acidobacteriota bacterium
CTATAACTGGCATTATTAATCGTGATTTTTCAGACATCAAAACCATCATGGAAGGCATGGGCTATGCGGTCATGGGCACGGCCGTGGCCAGCGGCGAAAACCGTGCCGTGGAAGCAACGAACCGCGCCATCGCCAGCCCTTTGCTGGAAGATGCGACCATCAATGGAGCCAACGGCATTTTGCTCAACATCACCGGCTCGAGCAAGTTGACCCTCTATGAAGTGCACGAGGCTTCGACCATCGTGCAAAAGGCGGCCGCGGAGAACGCCAATATTATTTTCGGCGCCGTGCACGACGAGTCGATGGGCGATGCCGTAAAGGTAACGGTGATTGCCACCGGTATCAAATCCGAGAGAATGGGCATAAGGCCGCTCCCCGCGCTTTCTCCTGCCCTGCGTACCGCGCAACAGAGCGTCAAGAGCATGCTGGCGAAGAAAGATAAACTGCCGGTGGAGGCGCAACCTGCCCACGTGACGGCACCGATTACGGAGGACGACCTCGACGTTCCAGCTTTCATCCGCCGCCGCAAAGCGGAACAGAAATAGGTGTTTCACCCGCGCTGAATTACCCCGGGAGCGGACGGCAGCGGCCGAGTTTGCGCCGGGAATGGGACGTGGGGCCAGCGCGGGGGAGCCTCCCGCCTGACCGCAAGTTGTTGGGGGCCTTCGGGCAGGAATACTGCTTGCCTTCTTCGGTCAATTCACTGTATTTATCGAAGGGTTGGCCCCGTGAGCCGGCAGCGCTGGCGTGCAGATAACCCCATTGCGGGCTGACATCATCTTAGGAAGAGGCCTGGGTCTTAAGGGGACTATCACCACGGCGGCTTGGTCATGGGTCTGGATCTTCAGGCTATCGCGATCGAGTAACTATCCCAAGTGTGAACAGAAGGAGACCATTGAGACGGATGTCCAAGCGTACGCTGGCGAAGATTCTCGCAATGGCACTAACGGCCGGAGTTCTAACGAGTTGCACTTCCTCCTCCATTACACCCAACCCTGCCAAAGGCAGCTTGATCACCATTGTGGAGGACGCGCCGATTTGCAACGTGATTTCTGCGACCGTCACCCTCACCGGCCTGAATTTTACGCCGGTAGGCGGGGGCGCGGACGCGTCATATTTGACCACTACTGCATCCTATGCCCCTTCGATTCGGCTGAACCTGGAACAGCTCCGCGATTTCAAGACGTTTCTTTATGTATTTACTGTCAATGCGGGAAGCTACAACCAGGCGAATTTCAATTTGGAACTGGCGCAAGTGGCGACTTACGAGCCGACCCTGACCCCGCCCGTCAAGCTCCTCACGACCACCCTGACGCAGCCCAGGCCTACCGTCGCTCTTAATCCTCCGCTGGTTATCACTCCCGGACAAGCGAATGTCCTGCTGCTGGATTTTGACGTTCTGCATATGCTCCAGGTGGACGCGGCTGGACAGCTCACCGGCGCTGTCAAGCCGGTGATTAGCGCCACACCCTTGACGGCTACCAACGGGAATGGCTTCGCGGAATTCGATGACCTGTCGGGATTTGTGCGGAGCGTCACACTCACCAACACTACCGTCAACCCCCTGTACACGGGGAGCTTCCTGCTGCAACTGCTTTCCCCCTCGGTCTCCGGCGCCCCGGCCATGGCTGTCAATTTTACGGCGAATACGAAATTGGTTGGTTTCACCGATCTGGCCCACCTCGTCCCGGATAGTTACATGGAAGTGGACGCCACGCTGGACAGCCAGGGCAACCTGGCGGGGAATACGGTCGAGTTTCAAGCGCTAGAGCGCCCCTATGCAATCAGCTCCACTCAACCTCCCAGTACGGCCTTGATTGGTCCCATCGTTTCGATCGCCACGGACCAGGTCGGGAATCCCACTCAGTTCGACCTGTGGGTGCGGGACGCAGAGCCGATGGATCCTGCCAACATCAGTCTGGACTCCATCTTCCAGGTCAACCTTTCCTCGGGCACAACCTTTCAGATCTCCGCCTTAGGGCCCAACTTTGCCAATCTTGGTTTTGGGCCTCGGAACCTGGCGGTAGGCCAGGAAGTTGTCGTCCACGGGGCTTACACCAAGCCGCCCGCGTCCACGGGGTCAAAGTCCTCCCTGCCGGTTACCGTTGACCCCTCAGCCAT
Organism: Acidobacteriota bacterium; assembly: GCA_003171295.1. Classification (GTDB taxonomy): domain Bacteria; phylum Acidobacteriota; class Terriglobia; order UBA7540; family UBA7540; genus Bog-366. The sequence continues at coordinate 2,122 of PMYF01000449.1, forward strand.
CTTCCTCAAGTTGCAGTCGCTGCAAGGGAGTTTCGGTTCGATCGTGCAGGTCGGTTCAGACAACCTCACGGGGGCCTTTGTGCTCAATCCCTGCTGCACGCTTCTGCAAGGCGCGCCCATCTANNACATCGCAGGAGGGGCTGCTCGTCAAAGGCATGCCCTTCTTTGAGCCCCAGGCCGGCACGATCAATGGGGTTCCCATCCCGGCGGGCGTCCTGGTGGTGGAGGCCAAGCAGGTCCGCCGCTTGCAGATGTGAAGGCGCCTGCTGCTCCCTGACGGGCAGTGCACCCGGCGGGGCGCAAGGGTCGTTCGCCATTAAGATCGGCGAATCTTCGGTCGCGGCGACCGCTTCCTTGCNNTGAGCAGAAACTCGACAAGGAGAACCAATGCCCCTTGCTGTCATCCTGAGCGAAGCGAAGGATCCCGGCAGTTCGCGGGGGGTTGGCGAACAGAGTAAACTGCGGGAATTCTTCGCCCAAAATACGGGCTCAGAATGACAGCGCAAGCGATGCTGAATCTGAATGACTTAGGCGTCGAGTTTCTGCAGAGCGAAGCGAAGAACCCCTGCATTTGTAGAATCAGGCAAATACGGAGGTCCTTCGTCGGTCGCCACGGCGATCTCCTCAGGATGACAGTCAGGGCGATTCTTCCACAGCCTGTAAAGCCCCGCCCTTCCAATTCCGTGGTGAGAAATCCGGGCCAACGGATTTCCGGGCTACACCGTGGGTAGGGGTTTGGCTTTCTCCTTCTTTTCTCCAGGCAGGTGGGTGAATTTCAGGTCGTGGCCACGGAGCATCTTGGTTATCAAGATAATCTGGCCTGCATGGTGGGAAAAATGTTCGGCCACGTGGTAAGTGGCCTCGAGCCCGGTCACGCGATACCCCTGAATTCTATAAACCCGCGCCAGGTCCCCGGCCGAGAGTCTCCGCAAGACCCCGCAGGCCTCCTCCACGGCTTTCCGCAAGCGGCCCAGCAAGACACGCCGGGGCAGGGGACCGCGCTCGGCGAACTCCTCGTCGCGCTCGCGGACGTCGGGTGCGCCACCCAGACCCGAGCTGATCCATTGGCGCAGATTCCCCGTGAGGTGCAGCACCATGTTCCCCGCGCTGTTGGAGGCCGGGTTCGGCCGCCACCAGATCTGCTCCGGCGAAAGCCCGGCCAGACATCTCGCGATGCGCGGCAGATAGACCTGCCTCAACACGCGCTCTGCCTGCGCTATAAGTGGCTTGCTAAAATCCGTCTTAGCCATGACATCTCTCCATACTTCAACGGCGTTTCCAGCGCTGCGGCTCTAAGTCTATTCTTCCCACGATATGCCGACGAGGGTGAATTTCTTGCAGCAGAGGGTCAAAAATACTTGTCAGCGGCTCCAAAGCGAGAAGGGCCTTGCGCTCGTAATGATGACCCTGGGAGCCCTGTGCATCGCTGCCGGAATCTATCGGTTCAGGGTTCGACCGGAGCCGTTCGGGTTGCTGAGTGTGCTCGGTTGCCTGGTTGGAGCCGTGGCCGGGTTTTTCCTCCTGCTCATCTCCGACTACGTTTTCAACCACGCCCGTTTGGTGTTCGTCTTTTGGTTCATTCTTCTCATTGGGCTCATACTCGTTGAGCCGCATTTCGCCGTAGGGATGGGCCTCGCTCTCTGGGTGATGCTGGCGGAGCATTTGCGAGGCTGATCAGTCCGGGCGCCGCGAAAGCCCGCTCGGTCCGCTACGGCGGGTAGCGCGGATTTCCTTGAACACCCGGCTTCTCCATTCCGCGGTCTCCCAATAGGTGAGCCAAAGATAGAAGGTGGCGTAGCTTCGCCAGCCGGTCCATGACTTGGCGAGTTTCTCCACACGCTCGGCAGTAGGCTTTTTGCGCAGCCCGTAGAAATACCGGATTACCTTCTGTAACCCCACGTCGGCGGCGGGCAGGCAATCCCGATGTCCCAGCGCGCGCAGCCCGACGTATTGCGCAGTCCACGGCCCCACACCCTTTTGCGCGAGGAGCTTTTCATAAGCCAAGGCCGGCTCGATCTCTCGCAGGCCTTCGAGGTCCAGCGTGCCGTCGAGTGTCCGGCGCGAGATACGGATGATGTAGCTCGCCTTGGGGCCGGACACCTGGATGCGGCGCAGTTCGCGCGGGGAGGTGAGGGAGAGCGCCGCGGGCTCCGGAAACGCGCTGTAGCGCCGGCCTTCGAATTCCACGGAGCGCCCGTAGGTTTCAATTAGCGCCTTCTTCACCTGGTGCGCAAACGACAGATTCACCTGCTGCTCGATGATGGCGGAAATAAGGGTTTCAAAGACCTGCGCGGCCTGCGGAATCCGCATGCCGCGAAAATGGACGGCCATGTGGCGGAGCACCGGGTCCCGCGCCGCGAGCGCATAGAAAGGCTCGATGTCGAGGTCGTGGGAGAATTGCCGCGCCACCTCCGACACTACCGCCCCCCGCAGGCTTTCTTCATTTGGTCCTGTCAGGAAACGAATGCGCAGTTCGCCCGGGGAGGCGTGCTTTTCCTCGCGCACTCCGTAGAGGACCAGATGCTCACCCAATTGCAGCACACGGCGATATTCGCCATCCACGAAGTGGTCGAGCAAAGGAGCGAACTGCCGTCCGTTGAGCAAGGCGGGCGGGCTCAAGATGAATTGCAGTGTCCGGGCGAAGTTGAAGGGTTCGCGTGGTCGAAGGAGCATGATATTGAATTTGACCCCAATCGGTCGCCTTGAGGGCGCGAGGGTCATGTCCTTGGCATATGGTTCATCATCATTTTGCCCTGAAGCGTCACCCCAGCGCAAGGTTTGGAGTACACTGGCCGAAGCGGACGGGCAGCGGTAGGGCTTGTCCTGCCCTGGTTGGTTTGAGCGATTGATTTGGATACGCCAAGCCGTGCCCTATAATGCGTAGGGGCCGTTGCGCGTTGGGGTGCGGCGAGCCGAAGGGGGTATCAATGCGGCGGAAAAATCTGACGCGGCGAGAATTCATGGAGAGGACCTCAGTGGGATTAGCTGCCGCGGGATTCGTCCCGTTAGGGGCAAAGGGGAAAGGACCGGGCAGTGAAACGGCTGCCGGAGGCAACGGTAGCTCCCTCGCCTCCGCCTTCCACACGCGGAAATCCTTGCGCCCGACTCCTGGCCAAGCTTGGAACCTTCGAGGCGGTGCTTCTGAGTTCGCCGAGGGGCTGGCGGGCTTTGAGCGCCCCCGGATTTTTCCCATCCCGCGCCAGATGGCAATGCGCGGCACCCCATTTGCCCTGCACGAAGATTGCATTATCGCGATTCCCCACGGCGCTTCGTCGAGTGACGAGTCGCTGGCCCGCTTCCTCGCGGAGGAACTGAGCGACCGTTATGACCTGCAGTTGCATATCCAGCGCCTGGAGAAGCTCCCCGCGGCGGGAAGGGTCATCGTCATCGGCTCGACCGAGAACCCGCTGGTTCGCGAGTTCTGCCAGAAGCATCACTTGGACGTGACACCACAGAATCCCGGCCCGGAGGGTTACGTCCTCCATACGGATGAGAACGCCGTGGTTGTTGCCGGCAGCGATGCGCGCGGAGCCTTCTACGGGCTGCAATCGCTGCGGCAACTCATTTCCCGCGGTGAAGGGGGCCTTCAGGTGCCTGGGGCTGAAGTGCGCGACTGGCCCGACAAGCGCTTTCGCGGAGTCAAGCTCTACCTGCCGGGGCGC
>PMYF01000982.1 GCA_003171295.1 Acidobacteriota bacterium
GCTTAAGAAGAGAAGAAGCCGCCTGAGAACGACCGACCATGACCGAAAAGGAGCGAGCCGTGCTGCACACGACTCCGCAGTGGCGTGTCCCAAGCGCAGCCTAAAAAGCCCGTTGACAAGGTCGATTCACTTATGGATACGCCGTTACTCGCGATTATCCCGAGGTAAGTGCAAAGGGTGCGACGCGCGCCGCCGTCCGCGTTCTAGAGATGATGCGCTAGCTCTTCCAATCGCGACGCAACCCCGGGCGCGAGGTACTCTGCACTCGAGCGGCAACATGTGGCGTAGTCGCTTGAGATAAACCCCTTGGTCGCTCGTTTGTCGAATCCCTGAGGTTCACCGCCGGAAGCATTCTTCCAGAAATGGTGTAGTCCGAACCAGACGAGACACGCCTGCGCGAACGACTCCACGCTGAGGCGGGCGCCAGTCCACGGAGAACTCACCTGGAGACGCCCCGCTTGGTCTCCCTTTAGCAAGCGTTCGCCAAACGCCTCGAATCTGTAAATGATTCCGTGAATCGCCTCATGAACGATTGCGTCAGCTAGAGCCCGTTCACTGACGCTGGGTAAGTGGCAATTGCAGATTAGACTAAAGCCTGGCAGTGTCTGGAATGATCCCGAAGAGAAGCCGTTGGGATACTCGTCCTCATAACGAAATGCCAAGACTTCCGTCTGCTGTGTCGAAAACGCGCTAGCATTTCTGTTGATATCCTTGATAAGGCGCTCGGCGCCATGCAGTTTACCGAGGATCACCGAAGCATCCTCCACCGAGACGGGCCGCAAACGATTTCCTCCCCGGTCCATGTATGGAATAGATAGTTCTCCACCAAAACTGACTGCATAGTTACTGCCACGCCCACGATTACTTCGATTGCCAGCCCCGGGCGTAATCGTCCCTCCCCGATGGTTATATAGCGCGGTGTCACCAGAGATGCATCCTGCGCAAATCCCAAGGGTTTTCAAGAAGAACTTTCGATGATCGCTGTCCGAAAGCATCGCCGGCGAAATGATTATCGAAGCAATATGGGGAGCGGAAATGAAATCCGTGCGCCCCGCCGCCGTGAGAGCCTCCAACAGTAGATGTGCCGCTTCCGCGGCGGACGAATCGATCTTTGCCCACGCCGCGACTGCGGCATCTATTCTCTCCGTGAGCTGACGATTGTAGGCGCTTCGTATGACTTTCGAGAATGCGGTATTCTCCCAAGACAGAACGATCCGCAGCCTTTCAATAAACTCGTCTATTCGCATTACTGCTTGTATTGCTGCCACGAGCGGCCAAGAAGACGCTACAGCGTCGGGACGTTTTGGAAGGCCAGAATATGACTCCGGGCCTCAGCATAGGTGACAGGTGTCAGATCCGTACCAGCGAGCACGCTTTGGGGCAGATTCAGGGCCACCCAGTTTTGAATGCCGGTGATCAGCTTCATCAGATCGCGGCAATATACCGAGGGATTGTCGAAGGCATTGGCGCGCCGGTATCGATGCGGCAAATAGCCCCCCGCACAGACGCTCTTAATGAGGCAGTTCTGACAGGTGGCACACAGATTTTTGCCACTATTGTAGTAAAGTTGGACCATCTCGTTATCAAATGCCTGATCTAGCTCATGGCTGTGTACATTTGCGGCCGATTGGGTAATGCCGTCGCGGCAGATCTTAAGCACATCCAAAGATTCAATGTCCCCGTTACTCTCTATCACCATTACCTCGTTCGGGTTCTGGTTGAAATTGTCATAGCTATCATTGCCTCCAAGTATCGTCCTCATAAGATAATCGAACAATCGTATGCGAAACGGGGACTTCTCCTCCGCCACCCACGCCACAAAAATCCGCAACAGCCAATCCGCGTACGGCGTGGTCTCCTCGCTCCAAGAATACTGGGGGGGAGGTGTTTCGTGGGTACCATCAGGAAGCAGAAAATCGAGGGAGCGGGGGCCAAGCTCCTTGGCGTGATTGTAGAACTCGAGCGGGTCAGCATCCAGATTGACTACGGCCAGCAGGCCCGGCTGGAGACCGCACGACTTCGCTATGTCCCACCCCGCCCTGACTCGATCGTACGAGCCTTTACCGGCGTGATCCACCCGGTAGAGATCGTTGATCCGCTTGGGCCCGTCCAGGCTAATGCCCAGACCGATCTTCAGTTCTGTCAGGAGATCGCACCAATTTTTTGTCAAAAGTGTGCCATTGGACTGGAGGCATAGGCGCGGTTTCGTTTCAGGCGGAAGTTCAGCAGCGAGGCGGTCGGCGAAGCGGCGAAACAAGCGCGGGCCAGCTAGCAGCGGTTCGCCACCGTGGAAAACAAAGGTGAAGCCGGGAAGCCGATGCCGGCGGCAATGATTCCCGACCCGCTGTGTCAGGGCGTCAATCGTCGCGTCGGACATCACCATGGGTTGTTTCCGGTAAGACAAATCGGCGGCATGGTAAACGTAGCAGTAAGAACAGTCCAGGTTACAGCGGCTCGCGACCTTGACTACAAGCAGTCGACACTTGGGCGCAGTCTTATCCAATTCTGGTGGGGCGCAACTGCTAATCGGATCGACTATCGGGGCTAGTGGCATCGTTAGTCGGCTACCAATCCAGCCAAACTGGTGACATGAAAGCCAATGACACGCGGCACATGACGGAGCGTCATGTGCCGCACAACCAATGCCCGGGTGTGTTGCTAAGATCGAGTAACCAGAGATGCTTAGTCTTATTACCCGTTTCTTTCTCCCGCCGCGACATCATGTGGTGGACCGATTCTAGAGAATGTGACCTGGGTCCAGTCCGGGGGAAGCACGTGACCGAGTTCTCGAACTAAGCTCTTTAGAAGTTGATTCTCGACTCGTTCTATCTGCTCTTTGCTGAGATCCTTGAGACCCCCAGTGGTGACACGAACAGCCATAAGTTGGCCCTCCCTAAGCCGTCGGACATTTTATCACTTTTTGCCTGCTCAAACAGGAATTTTCGCTCTTAATTATCGACCAATCGATAAAAGCCACCCGACCGCCTCTGAAGGCAATCGCGGCTGGCGCATCAGAGCCCTCTTCTTGGGGCTCGGCGATCTCCCGAAAAGGGGACTTCAGGCCCAATCCGCTTGCAGTGATATCGGTCACCGAAAATCCCATGTGGGGTTAGGATTTATCGAAAGGAATCGGTAGAATTGGACGGCGATTTTCAGGCCGAATCCCTAGCAGCAGCGGAACTCTCAGCGGCAACAAATTGCAATGCGGCGGGCGGATTAATTCCTCGACGAGAAAACTGCCTTCCCGCTTGCAATATAGGATTTGAACGGCTTCGTGAGAAAGAAATTGCTCGCAAGAAGTAACCGCCGGACGAGAGCAGGCATTGTCTGCTCCCTTTCCGGCGCTGCCGAAGTGGTTCGGGAAGGACTGGAGAAGAAAGGATGCCGATGGGGACGGTGTCATATAAAGCAGGTAGCGCAGGGCCCGCACGCCGGCCCTGCGGCTTTTCCAGCGGTGCGGGTTCTTGCCGCACCGCCACAAGATAATTCGAATTCTCATGGGCCGCGCCTCGATCTAAACGACCTGAAAACTTCCCATTTGCCACGCCGCCCAATGCGCGTCGCGCTGGAAGAGCCGCCCCGATAAATCGGGGCGCTACATCTTTTCTTGCGCGCTTTCCCATGCAGGTTACCCGACCCCGACAAGAGAAGCCGCAAACATAGGCCTGTCGTTACCTTTGCCTTTTGCGTTTTGACCTTTGCCTTTTGGCTTCACTCTGAAGTCCCCGATGGGCAAGGAAAAGCCGCGGACCTTCAAAACAGGTCCGCGCTACACTTGTTTTCCGGCAGCAACATTTTGTAGCCTCTAACACGGGTAGATTGCTCTTGACTTTCATAGTATAGGTTGATACAATAACCACGTGTTACTGTGGGGTGCAGTCAATTCCGCGCGCAAGTCTCCCACCTTCTCGAAGCCCAGCCCATTCAAGCTGCCAAGTCCGCATGGCAGAATTCCGGCGGCAGAGTCCGAGGGACGAAAATCCGGGGCTCATGCAGAGGATGGAAGATTGCAGCCTGCGGCTGATTTACGATTGTCGATTGTCAATTGTCGATTGGCAAAGTGCCCCCCAATGCGGCGGCTCACCAACACGCTGGTCAAGACGTGCCGACCTGAAGGTCGGCGCTACATCAGCGTCCGAAACGGGGCGCTGACCC
>PMYF01000944.1 GCA_003171295.1 Acidobacteriota bacterium
ATGGAATCACTGCTCAATCTCAAGGCAACACGCTCTGGAGAATCCGTCAGGATACCCAACCTTGTGTTCGGATCGGCCACGCTGGAGATCACGTACACTATTCATGGCGCGCCCGACACGATGGACTTGATGCTGACTGCGGATCAGGCAGGCGGCGGCGTGATCTTGGACGATTACAATGGAACCGCAGACACAACCCGCACCGTAACGGACAGCGGCCTTTACGAGATGTTCATCCTGCTGCCAAAATGGACTGGCGGCTCCAACGTGAGCGTGGATCTTCGAGTGTTGATCGTTGGCCCTGGCGCAACCTATAGCGATGAGAGCTATCCGACTTTTGGGCCCACGGGTTCCACGGGTCCGACCGGACCCACCGGCCCCTCGGGTGGACCGATTGGCAACACGGGCGCCACCGGCGCCACAGGGGGTGTCGGCGCGACTGGCACACCGGGCGCGTCGGGCGCGACAGGCAGTACGGGCGGAACCGGCCCTACCGGGCCATCTGGCCCCACCGGGCCAAGCGGCCCGAAAGGGGACAGCGGCGCGCAAGGCTTAACTGGCGATGTCGGCGATACCGGCCCTTCGGGCGGACCTCCTGGCCCGACCGGAGATACGGGTCCGCAAGGCCCGACCGGAGATCCGGGCGCTACCGGGCCATCGGGTGGCCCACAGGGAGACACAGGCCCTGCCGGACCCACCGGAGGCGTTGGACCTCAAGGGCCAAGCGGCGATCCTGGCCCGAGCGGCCCGAGCGGTGATCTTGGGCCGACCGGCCCGATAGGACCGACCGGAACGGGAGCCACGGGAGCCACGGGGGGTGTCGGCGTCACGGGAGCGACCGGACCGACCGGACCAACCGGGGACACAGGAGCCACAGGCGGAAGCATTGTTCTTGAACCTCTGAGCCGGGCAACCTGGACGCCCACGTCTTCCGACAGCACATCGAGTCATGAAGCCGACAAGGCCATCGACAACGATGTCAGCACTTTTTGGGAATCAGCCAACTCTTCTTTCCCGCACTCGTGGTCGGTCGATATGGGTCTTGTGCAGAGCTTTGCGGCGGTCACGATGCTGCCGCGTCAAGACGGACTCGGGCAGAACCCCGGCACGGTTGAACTGTTCCTGAGCGCTGACGGAAACACCTGGGGGTCGCCGGTTGAAACGACCACCTTCCTTTCGACCAGCGCAGCCCTCATCACGTGGATTTTGACCACCACGTATTCCAGCCGATATGCCATGCTCCGGTTCTTCAACAACTCCGAGGCATCCGGCAACTATGTGGCGGTAGCCGAGATCAATTTCATGCTGGTGGCAATCGCTGAGTCAGCGTTTGTCGAGTACGGTGTTCCCGGACCGACCGGACCTATCGGACCCACGGGAGCCACGGGCACGACGGGAGGAACGGGAGATGCCGGACCCTCGGGCCCCACGGGTGATCTTGGGCCAACGGGGCCAGCAGGCCCCACGGGTGTCACTGGCATGACCGGCCCCACCGGGCCAACGGGAGATACCGGGGCCACGGGAGGCAGTATCATCCTTGAGTCCCTCAGCCGTTCCGGGTGGACGGCCTCAGCTTCAGACCAGTTTTCAGGAAGTTATGACGCGAGCAAGGCCATCGACGGCAACCCGGCCACATTCTGGAATTCCAGCATCGCAGCCTTTCCGCACTGGTGGTCTGTTGACCTGGGAAGCGTGCAGGACTTCGCCGCCATCACGTTGCTGCCACGGCAAGACGGCATGGGCCAGAACGCCGGCACTGTCGAGCTGTACGTCAGCGATAATGGGAGCGATTGGGGAGCGGCGGTTGAGACGACCACCTTCCATTCCATCAACACAGCGCTCATCACGTGGGTCTTCTCACAACCCTACACGCACCGCTATGCGATGCTGCGCTTCCTGAACAACTCCGAGGCTTTGGGCAATTACATCGCCGTGGCCGAGATCAACTTGATGATCGTCTCCATCGCGGAGAGTGCCTTCGTAGATTACGCCTCTCCCGGCGCGACTGGTGCTACTGGCCCCACCGGCGCGACCGGCGCCACCGGCCCTGTCTATGGCATGTCTGCTACTGCTGCCGGAGACTCCGGCCAGCTTGATTCCGCTTATTCATTCTTTCTCGCCAGCGGCGGCACCGCAGGAATCGCGCTCACCTTGCCCAACGTTTCATCCGTCACGGTGCCACTGGTCGTCATGAAGGTGGATCCGACGAATGTGTCAGCTCCCGTTTCAGTTCTGCCGGAAAGTCCTGCGCAGCTCAACGGAGCCACGGGGTCTTGCGATTTGGCAAACCAGTGGCAATATGGTACGTTCGCTACAGACGGGACCGACTGGTTCATCATCGGAAAGAATTAAGCGGAGAAGGAATCCGGTCAAATGAAACTCACAATCTTCTTCCCTCGAAACACCTTTGCGGGCTGGGCATCGCTTGGCGGCTATACCCAAACCTTGCGCCGCATGGGGCATGAAGTCATCGAATGCGTTCTTCCTGGAAATCAACCCCATGACATCGTGCCGCTGCGCGCCAAGCTGCCCACCATCGAGCAGCTTGCAGCCTGCGATGCGGTGATCAGTTTCTATCACGAGTACACCCAAGCCTGGCTCATGGCGCTGTACGGGCTGGAAGCGTGGGCCCCGCTGGTCAATAAGACCATCGCCCGGTTCGATGAGTCGATGGACCGCTCGGACCTGAATCTTCCCGGACGACTCCCGGAGCTGCTTGCCTGGGCGAAGCATTGGTCATTTCCCGCCGCGCAAGACGCGAAGAAGTATGGCGGGAAGTGGCAACCCTTCGGCGCCGACACGGAGATGTTCAAATCGCGGGGCGCTGCCGGGTTTCCGGAGCAGAAAAAGTACGACGCCGCCTTCGTCGGGCAACTCTATGGTCCGCGGCTTGAGTACGCGCGCCGCCTCGCGCAGCAACCCGAGCAAATCACGCTTCAGTGTGGGCAGGTGGGCGTGCAGGAACTTGACGGGATGCGTGAGCCGGAATCGACGCAACTGCTCGCGCAGACCTACCGCCAGATCAAGGTGTTCTTCTGCCTTCCTCCGCTCTCGCGGCTGATCGTCGGGAAGGTCTGCGAGGTCATGGCCTGCGGCACATTCGTCATGTATCCCCGCCTTCCGGGCGATTCCGCCGCAAACCTGTCTGCGTTTGAAGACGGGAAGCACATCGTCTATTACGAGCACGGCTATATCCGGGAGAACGTCAAGCAGATCAAGCGCTGGCTCGAACATGACAAAGAGCGTGAATCCATCGCACTGGCCGGCTGCTGCAAGGTACGCGAAGAGTTGAGCCTGGAGAACATGCTCGATAAACTTTTGACGCCGATAGCGCGGCAGATGGTAACGCTGGAGTCACAGCCGCATAAGCTGTTCACTCCTGCGGATGAAAAGCTCAAAGTGATGAGCGGGTTTTAGGATGATCGTTGACACAAAATACGGGTTCAGCCTGAACGTGGGCGACGGAAGCTATATCGGGTCGCAGCTTGAGAAGCATGGCGTTTGGGAGCAGCCCGAGTCGGAGCGGGTGCGGTCGCTGATCCGGCCCGGGGACCTTACGGTGGATGCCGGAGCGCACGTCGGTTATTACTCCTGCCTCATGGCGAAGTGTGGTGCGCGCGTGCTGGCGTTCGAACCCAACCCAAAACTCTACACGCTGTTGAGGCAGAACGTGGCCAGCCTGCCGTCCATCACCCCACGTCTCTTTGCGCTTTCAGACGTTGACGGGGAGGCCGACTTCTTCCTTCCCTCCGGCTACGATGATGGCTTTGGGAGCCTGGGGGCAGCCGACCGGGATGATCGGAGTCATTCCATCCGGGTGCAGACGCGACGGCTTGACGGAATCCTTCCACCCGGGCGCGTCCGCGTGATGAAGATCGACGTGGAAGGTGCCGAGGCTCTGGTCATCAGCGGCCTGGGGATACGCTTCACGGATGTGGATTATTTCCTGATCGAGTGCATCGACCGCCAGCTTCGCATGGAACTCTTGGGCAGCTCGGTCGCGGTCATCAACGCATACCTCGCCCTGGCCGGGTTCCGGGTCTATGAATACGACACGGCGGGGGGCTGGAAGCAGGTTCCGGCCGCACGGAGCACGGCGGGCCCGAGCGTGCTGTTCGAGAATCCCGTTGTGGCATAACTGAAGGAGTGCTGATCGTGATCTCCATCCTGACCCCAACTCGAAACCGACCGAAAGAGCTGCTCCGGCTTGCTGATTCCGTGCGGGCCACGGCACAACGCTCGCAGGAAATCGTGGCGCGCATCGACGATGACGAGCCGCAGCGGGCCGCCTATGAGGCCATCAAAGGGGTGCGGCTGATTTCCGGGCCACGGCTGGTGATGTCGGACCTGTGGAACGCGTGCTCACAAGAAGCGCAAGGTGACATTCAACTGCTTTGCGGGGACGACATCGTGTTCCGCACGCCGGGCTGGGATGCTCTGATCGAGGATGCGTTCCTTGAGTCACCGGATAAAATCCTGCTCGTTCACGGCGATGACCTGAGCCCGAACGGGAAGAAGTTCGGCACGCATCCGGCCCTTCACCGCCGCTGGATCGAAATCACGGGCCGCTTCACCTGCCCGCTCTTTTCTTGTGATTGGGCGGACACCTGGCTCAACTACGTCGCGGACATGCTGGGACGCAGGCGCTATCTGCCTTATGTCACCGAGCACATGCATTGGGTCTTTGGGAAAGGCATCGTCGACCAGACGATGCGTGAGAACATGGCGCGCCGGCAGAGGGACGATCCGGCAGCGCTGTTCGCCAAGCTTGAACCTGAGCGGCTCGCGGAAGTCGAGAAACTGAGGAACGCGATGGTTCCTTCCCGTTGGTCAATTCTGATCCTGACGATGCCGGAGCGCAGGGACTCCATGGCCCGCCTGCGATCCTGCCTTATCCCGCAAGTCGCCCGACATCCAGACGTGCAGGTCTTGGTGCGGACATCCGATCCAAGCCTCTCGCTGGGCGCGAACCGCCAAGCTCTGCTCGATCAAGCCCAGGGTGAGTACGTGTCGTTCATCGACGACGACGATCTGGTCGCGCCTGATTTCGTGGACCGCGTGCGCCCGCTGCTGGATGGCGTTGACTATGTGCCCTTCCGCGTTCAGCAATACGCGGACGGCGTGCCCTTGAAGCCATCTCTCATCTCTCTGAGCTACGGCGGGTGGTCGGCTGATGAAAAGCACTACTACCGGGACATCGTTCATGTTTGCCCGATCCGGCGCGTGCTGGCGCTCATGAGCCCAATGGAAGGCGGTTACAGCGAAGACGCGCGATGGGGAAACAGGCTGAGAAAGCTTGGCGTGGTGCGCACGGAGCACGTCATTGAAGACGTGCTCTACTTCTATTATTGGAAGTCGGGAAAGCCCGTGCCGCGGATAGTCCCGAAACCTGTGATGGCGGAATGGCCAAGTCAACGGGCAGAGAATCCCGATGTCACGGCTTGCCCGAACTGCCGGGTACGGGGAATGCTTGTTCCATCGAATGGCTGCCTGCACTGCAATCAGTGCGGGGCGAACGTGGGGGAGACTGCCTAATGTCGATCAAAGACAAATCGCTCAACATCCTCGTGCCGATGTACGGCGGCATGGGCACGGTTAACTTCTTCGAGTCGTTCACTCGGCTCATTCTGATGTTGATGCACCATGGCGTGAAGTTCAGCTACACGTTCACCTACAACGAGTCGCTGATTACTCGGGGCCGGAACCGGCTGGTGGACGAGTACCTGAAGAACCACGAAGAGACGCATGCGCTGTTCGTGGACGCGGACATCGGATTCCAGGCTGAGGACGTGCTGGCGATGCTGGAGCTTGACCTTGACATCATTGCGGCGCCCTGCGCGAAGAAGTCGATCAATTGGGGGCGGATCGAGCGGACGATCCGCAAGAACGGGCGCGCCTTCACGCCGGATGAGATGTCTCGCATCTCCGCGGACTTCGTGTTCAATTACGAGCCATTCGTGGGCCGCCGCGAGATCAAGCTTGACGAATTGCAGGAGATGCGATGCATGGGTACCGGGCTCATGATGATCCGCCGCAACGTGTTCGCGAAGTTCCGAGAGGCTTACCCGGACCGCTGGTACGAGTCGCGGTCGGACCCGAACGCGCTGCCCGGGCCGATTCATGATTTTTTCCGGGTCGGCGTCAATCCGGACACGCATGAATACGACTCGGAAGATTACTTCTTCTGCACCGACGCGAAAGCCATCGGGTTCAAAGTTTGGATGATCCCCTGGATGCGGACCTCGCACATGGGGACGTACAAGTTCATCGCGGACATGCCGGCCGTGGCGGCGCTGTCGGGAGACCTCTAATGGAAAACACGGACTTGGTGCGGTGGATTTGTAAAAGCTTCGGGACGCGTCCCTTGACCGGGGGGGCGATCATCGAGGGCGGGGCGGCTGGCGGCGAGACGACTGCTGCCCCGTAACCCTGAGAAAGGCAGAGACAGTATGGGCCCCAACACGATTGATCTTACGAGCCTGGCAGCGGTCAAGAGCCGAGCGGAAGTCAAATCGACGACGGACGATGCGGAGATCCAAGCATCCATCACGGCCTTCTCGCAATGGCTGTTGGACTTCACCGGGCAGGCATCGCTCAACTCCGTGGTGGCCCATGATGACGTGTACGACGGGAACGGCAACGCACGCCTCATGCTGAACAACTATCCGGTCCTGAACGTGTCGAGCGTGACGATGAATGGGGTGGGCGTGCCCGTGTCCTCAGGCGCGAACGTGTGGGGCTATTACGTCGAGCAGTCCAAGAAGTCTCTCGGGCTTCGCGGCGGCGTGGGCAACTTCACAACGTTCCCCTATCCGACGCCTCTGAGCTATCGCGAGCGCGGGCCGGTGTTCCGGCGCGGCCAGGGCAACATCGAGGTCGTTTACAGCGCAGGCTACTCCCCTAGTTTGGTGCAGAACGATGTTGATAACGTGACGGCTGGAACGATCACCCTACAGGAAGCGCCCTGGGTTGCGGATGCGGGCGTGACGTACTATCCGTCCTTGAACGCGATGGCGCATGTATCGAGCGGACCCGGCCCGGGGGAGTATGCCGTATCGAACGGGCTTTACGTGTTCAGCACCAGCGATGAAGGGCAACTCGTCGCGGCGAGTTACCAGATCAATCAGCCACCGTTCAATCTGGAATACGCGGTGCGCTGCTGCGTAGCGCTCAATTACAAGCGTAAGGGGTGGCAAGACCAGAAATCGCGCGCCGTGACCACTCAAGGCGGGTCTGCCACCACGACGTACCGGGATTGGGATGCACCGCCCGAATACATGAAGGTGTTCGAGTACTACCAGAGGAAGGCGATCCGGTGATTACGATTTCATTTAATAACTCTGATCGACGTGTCACGTTGGCGCTCCGGGCGCGCGGTCCGAAGCTTATCGCCGCCGAGAAGCGAACGCTGGCCGAGTTGATGGTGGATCTTCAAGCGGTCATCCACCGCAAGCTGTCGGGTGAGGTTTTGAACTCGCGAGGTGGGGGCGGCAGCTTGATTGGCTCAGTGCGGCAAACTCCTATCACCGTGACTGGGAGTGCCATCTCGGGCAGCGTGCAGGCAGGGGGCGGGTTGCTGTGGTGGGCTACCGTGCACGAGGAGGGCGGGGAAAAAGAATATGAAATCCTGCCGGGCATCCTGACGGGGAAGTCGAATAAAAAAGCTCTGGCATTCTTCGGGCAGGGGGCGACTGGATTAAGTTTCGGAACCACGGCCATGACCAGTTTGTATCATAAAAGGGGTGTCTTGGGAGGGACGCTGCGGGCGAATAAGTTTGGAGCCTTCGCGACAGCAGGGGGGATCGTGGTGAGGAAGGTGATTCACCCTCCATTGCCCAAGCGGTCCTTCATGGCCACTTCGCTGGAAGAGCTGCGAGGCCGGATCATTCAGAGGGTTTTTGAGACGGCGGCGGGAGCGTTGCGATGACGGTGACAGCCTTTGATGATCTAACCTATCTTGAAGAGGTATATGTGGCGCTGTTCGCGCTGCTGCAGGCGGCGACTTTTGCAGCCGGGGTCAAGCTTCAGACCTCGATGCGCGCCTTCATGGTTCCGGATCAGGTGGCTCCGGCCGACATGCCAGCGCTCATTCTGATCGAGGGGCCGATGCACGTCGAGCAGAAAGTGGTCTTCGGACCCGCGAAGTGGACGTTGACGGCGCTTGCGGCGCTCTATGTGCGCGCGGAAGGAACGGCTGCGCCAAACCAAAGCCCTCTCTCGGTCACGACCGCGAACTCGTTGATTTGGGGGATCCGGAAGGCTTTTGAGACGACACCTCCATACGAGAAACAGACGCTCGGGGGACTGGTGGTTCACGCTTGGATCGACGGAGAGGTTTTGCCGGAAGTCACAAGCGAACAGATTTTGATCACGGTGCCCATCTACATGATTGCGGGTCCCGTGGACTAGGTGAGTTGATGCGAAATGAATTGCAAAGCCCGGTCACAATCTATCGGAAGCTGGAGGGTGAAAAATGGTAATCAGTTTTGGATCAGGGGTGTTGTTTGGCAAGCCCGTGGCCGGGAATCTCCCCACGAACCCGACCCCGTTCAAATTCGGTGTGCTGCAAGAGGTCACGGTGGACTTCAAGGGCGACCTGAAAAAGCTCTATGGACAATATCAACTGCCCGTGGCGACGGCCCGCGGCAAGATTGACTGCACGATCAAGGGCAAGCTGGCCGTCTTCGATCCGGCCATGCTCAACCAACTCTATTTCGCGCAGGCCAGCACGGC
>PMYF01000815.1 GCA_003171295.1 Acidobacteriota bacterium
CTGTAGCCCTGGGCAGGTGGCACAGCCACTCATGGCTGTGCCACAGGCAAGAGTGGCCGATCGTGGTCATTCCCGCGAAAGCGGGAATCCATTCCTGGAAGCTGAGGAAAGGCTGACTACGGACCGGATTCCCGCTTTCGCGGGAATGACCATTGTTTCGATAGGGACCCCATTCCAAATGACACCAGCAGCGGGAGCCACAGATTTTCACAATTACAGATTCTTGTATATGGCATTTTGTATATGTCATGTTCCAGATCCGACCCAATCATCTATTTAGTTTATTTTCAATGAAATAAAGCGAAGACTCGAAATGGCGAAATGGCCCCAATTTTGCTTGACATCACATTCCGACCTTATGTATTGTCTCGGCGTCGTGCTTGGTCAGATTCGTCGTTCACCTAAATCTCTGAAATAGGGAACATGAGGAAGATTGTTCATCCTGGCTCAGGCTGGAGAGGTACTCGCATAACTCGTTGTGCCTCTGGCCAGGTAATGTGTCTTCAATTGTGAGTTGCAATGGCACGGTCGCGCGATGCCTGTCCGATTGCACCCATAAAAAGAATCGATTGGACTTTCCTCCGGCCGAGATCGACTAATAGCGGACGGACCGGAGTCCCCAATCAGGATAGGATTGTCCAACGGCGGGGACGCTGCGCAGAGAAAGACGTTTCAAGGATGTCATCGCTGAGCCCGTCCTGGCATGGCGAGGATCGGCTGTTTGAGGTAATTAACGCCCGGCAGGATGCTTGCCTGTCCGTTACGGCGAATTCTTCAGAACGGCAATCCCGACCAGTTTCTCGGTGTAAGGAGGCGTCGTGGCATCCCTTCGCGACGGCTTTCATGCTTGCCCTCCTGTAAGCAAGGGGGGTATTCAGGTGGAAATTCAAGAGAGGGGGGACGAAATGATAAAGAAGCGGAGCGGAGGTAGCGGGCAGGTCTTTATACTTCTTCTTATCATGCTCTGCTGGGCGGCGCCTAGCGCACTTGCACAGGTGCGGGGGACGTTTACCGGCCTAGTCAGTGATCCCACGGGCGCGGTCATTCCGGGCGCGACCGTAACGGCTACGAACGAAGGTACGAACGTTTCCAACACGCGCAAGACGACTTCCGAGGGCTTCTACACGATTCCCGACCTTCAGCCTGGTTTCTACACGGTAAGGGCCGAAATCCAGGGCTTCAAGGCCCTCGTGAATGCCCACGTTGAATTGACGGTGGGCTATACGCAGCGTGTGGACTTCAAGCTGGAAGTCGGCTCGGTGACCCAGCACGTGACGGTCGAAGCCCAAGCGCCCATGGTGGATACGGAAACGGACCGCCTGTCGGAACTGGTGACCGCCCGCCAGGTGGCGAACCTTCCTCTGAACGGCCGTAACGTATTCCAGATGATTCAACTCGCCCCGGGCGCAGTGAACACCACCGGGCTCATTTCAGAACCAGGCAACCGCGGCTTCGATACGGTGGTTAATGGCGCACGCCAGAACATGAATGGGTATCTGCTCGATGGGATCTCCGACAAAGGCTTGAGCGGTGGCAGCAACACGCAGCCCTCCCTCGACACCGTGCAGGAGTTCCGTGTGGATACGGAAGTTATCTCCGCCCAGTACGGAAGCTCGGTGGGCTCGATCACGACCATCGTGACGAAGTCCGGCACCAACGACTTCCACGGCGACGCCTATGAGTACGTGCGCAATGACAAGCTGAATGCACGTAACTTCTTCGAGGACAATCGGAATCCCTTCCGTATGAATCAATTCGGCGCCACCCTCGGCGGCCCGATCAAGAAGAACAAGGTCTTTTTCTTCGGTTCCTTTGAAGGTGAACGCACGCGCGTCTCACTGCCCGAGCAGGAGGTGATTGAGACCGGTGCGTGGCGGAACTTCGTGCAGCAGTATGCGCCGAATTCCGTCGCCGCGCTGCTCTACAAGAACTTCCCGGGCCCGGAGCCCTTCGGCACCCCCGATACCCTCTCTCAATATGTCGTTAATGACAGTGGGTATTGCGGGACCTTCGATGCAGCCTGCCTGAGCGGCTATCCCTACAACATCGACCCGACCAGTAACTTCGGTCAAGCCCTCTTGGCGCACCCCGACTTGCCGGTATTCGGCACGGTCAATGCTTCGGCGCAATTGTACTCGAAGGACCAGTTCTATAACGGGAACCAGTTCTCCGGCAAGATCGACTGGCAGAGTGACAACGACAAGGTCTTCGGCCGCTACTTCTTCGATCGTTATGCTGACCCCCGCTACACACCGGCCACTAACGGCGGCGCGCCGGGAGCGTTCGTCGCGGTGCGTGGTTTCGCCAACCCGGCGAACTATGACTATCCGCAACTGGCGCTGGGGTGGTCGCACACCTTCGGCCCTTCGATCTTGAATGAATATCACATGGGATGGAACCGCAACGTCACGGATGTCCGGGCCACGGATCCGGGTGTCCCGCAAGTCGTAATGGATCCTGGAGAAGTGCAGTTTGGTGGCTATAACGGTTATCCGCAACTCTTCCATGAAGAGGTGTTTCACTTCTCGGACATCGTCACCTACAGCCATGGGCGGCACACCCTGAAGATGGGTGGCGATCTCATGCGCAACTACGAAAACAGCGAGTTCAACGTCGGTCGTCCCTCTTACGAATTCGCTGACTCCCTCTCATTCGCGGCGGGGCAGGTGGAAGCCGTGGCGGGCGGAGTAGATCCGGGGCAGATTGACCCTGCCACGGGCGTGTCGCTTGGACAAGCGCACTTGGCAAGCAACATCCGCGCTTACCGGAACTGGGCCACGGGGCTCTTTATCAATGACGACATTAAGGTGTCACCCCGCCTGACGTTGACCTTGGGGCTCCGATACGACCTTTACACGAGGCACATGGAGAAATACGGGCAGAACACGGAGTTGTTGCTGCCGGCGTCCGAAGGGAACCTGACCGATCGGCTCCGCGCGGTCAACTGCTATGTGGAAACGCCCGGCGGCGTGGGGTATGACGGCCAGGCCTGCAATGGTGGCTTCAAGAAGATCAGTGGCGCCCTCACCACCGGCGACCACAACAACTTTGGGCCGCGCGTGGGCTTTGCCTGGGACGTCCGGGGCGATGGCAAGACGGCCGTGCGGGGAGGGTTCGGAACCTCCTACAATGGTGAGGTTTACAACCCGCTTTCGAACGCACGTTGGGACCCGCCCATTTACTCTTTTAATCTCTCCTTGTGCGGCAACGGAACTAACGCTATCGGGGCTGCTACACCGATTCCTGCGTGTTCGGACCGGTGGACGGCAGTGCTCCTACTTACACGGGGCCTCCCAATAATGTTGGTGCCGGTCCGGCGGGCGCCACCGCCAACGGTTTCTCCGGCAACCTCATGGGCTGGAACCCGTACAATGCGAATGGAGCGTTCTTGACCGGGGTGGTGCTTCCGAACTTCCGTGATCCCTATGTCTTTGGATCGCATTTGGGAGTGGAGCACCAGTTGCCGGGCAACGCCGTTCTGAAAGTCTCTTGGGTAGGGACGTTTGGGCACAAGCTGTATCGCGCTGAGGATATCAACCGTGTGTTCGGAGGCCGCGTAACTCTGCCCGGCAGCGGACCGGCGGACACGGGCATGTGCTCGCTATATGGCCCCTATCGTATTAACTGCCTCTACGGCCGCCTCCGCACGTGGGAGAATTCCGTTAATTCCAACTACGATGGCCTGCAAGTCGTGTTCGATAAACGGATGAGCCACGGGCTGGAGTGGCATGCCAACTACGTGTGGTCGCATTCCCTGGATGAGCGCTCCACCTGGCACAGCGGCGCCACTACCACAAACGGAGCGGCGGAGGGCTTTACCATGGACCAGGCTCTTCCGGGCCTCGACTATGGCCACTCGATCTTTGACCTGCGCCACACCTTCTCCAATAGCTTCGTTTGGCAATTTCCCTGGTACCAGAGCCAAAAGGGGGTCGTTGGCCACGTTCTGGGAGGCTGGCAGGTCAACAACATCATCTCGTGGCACGGCGGTTTTCCCTGGACCCCCTTCTGCAGCAACTCATCCTTCCCCAGTGGTACGTGTGACTTCAACATGGATGGCGTTTCCAATGACCGGCCTAACACACCCTCTTTTGGTAACCACTATTCCAACAGTCGGAGCGTGTTTGAGCAGGGCGCGGCGAATCGCCTGAC
Organism: Acidobacteriota bacterium; assembly: GCA_003171295.1. GTDB lineage: Bacteria > Acidobacteriota > Terriglobia > UBA7540 > UBA7540 > Bog-366. The sequence continues at coordinate 4,153 of PMYF01000815.1, forward strand.
CGCGAGCGATTTTCTAGGCTGCGGTGTTTCGCCGATGACCGGTAAGTGCGAGGGCGGGGCGCCCTTTGATGGCAACCTGGGCCGCAACACTTTCCGCGGACCCACGTTTGCGGACGTTGACCTGTCCTTCTTCAAGAACATCAAAGTGGTAGAACGGCTAAACCTCCAGTTCCGTGCGGAGGCTTTCAATTTGTTCAACCGCACGAACCTGTACAACCTCAACGCGCGGCTGGGGCAATCTGCCAGCCAGTTTGGCTTGGCCTCTCAGGCGTATTCCCCACGCCAGGTTCAGTTCGCGCTGAAGATGATGTTCTAGACCTCTGATTGCATGGTCATTCCCGCACAGGTGGGAAACCACGACGGATGATTTAGACTTAAGGGCCGGGACACGTTCCCGGCCCTTTTCTTATGCCTCGCATCTTCGGTTTGTAGGGCGGGGGCTTGCCCCGGCCTCGGCCACCCCAAGGGGTGGCCCTACAAGGCGACAGGCCCTCCCAGCGGGTCCTATCGATCCGAGAACTGCCCCGCATACTGGCGGCAGAGCTCCTGGCTGAACTCGCAGGTCTTCTGGTAGTACTGGCGGGCTTTTTCCGGCTGGCTTTGCTTCCTGTACTGGAGCGCAAGATTCAGGTACGCCGCCGCATAGCGAGGATTCAATGTCACGGCCTGCTCATACGCCTGCATGGCATTCTCGCGCTCGCCCATCTCCGCGTAGGTAATCCCCAAATAGTTATAGAGCATCGAGTCGCGATACCCCGCGGCCAGGGCGCGCTCGAAATGCGGCAAGGCGTCGCGATACTTTCCCANNGCGAGTTCCGGCTCGGCCTTGGCGGGCAGGTTCTGCCGCCAATAGACTCTGGCAAGCGCCAGGCGCGCCAGAAAGTTTCGCGGATTCAGGTCGAGAGCCACTTCGAATGCGGCTGCTGCCGAGCTGTCCTCACCCAGCAGGAAGTGCGCGCGGCCGAGCCCCAGCGCCGCCTGATCGAAGGTGGGATTAAGCGACAAGGCTTTGCCGAACTCCCCTAACGCCTCCCGGGGCTTGGACCACGCCAGGGCGTTTTCGCCGCGCTCGAAGGGGACGACGTAAAGCTCCGGCTCGGCCCCCTCCAGACTTGCCAGGATTTCTTCCGCGTCGGGATATTTTCCGAGCCGGCGCAGGTCGGAAGCGTGCAGGATGCGGCGGAGGGTTTCAATCTTGTCCTTGGGGTCGGGGCGGTGCGGGTCCGTCCGCGCCGCGGCGGGCGACTGAAAGCTCACGTATCCGAGCGAACGCAGCCGCTCCACCGTTTCGGGATCAAGCTTCGGGAGTGAGGAAGCCGCCTGCCCCGCATACTTCCGGCCGAACTCTGCGAGTTTTTCCCGCAGTGAGGCCGCTATGGACCCACTCGATGCAGCCAGATTGGTGCGCTCCTCGGAGTCGTGCTCAAGATCGTACAACTCCGGTCGCGGCGCATCGATGTACTTGAAACGCGAACTGATAAGTCCCCGCAATTCATGCCAGCCAAAGGAATCGAGGGGATAGTACGATTCCGCATACACGGTTGAGTCCGCGCCGGAAGCCGCGGCCGAAAGTGCGAGGAGCAGGGAATGACCCTGAAAACTCCTGGTCGAGGCGGCGGGAATTTCGCATAACTGGGCAATCGTGGGCGCGACATCTACGGTGCCGACGGGCTGGGCCACAGTCTTGGGCGCCATTCCTCTGTCATTCTGAGCGGAGCGAAGCGGAGCGAAGAACCCCCGTAGTTCGCGCTTTTTGCTGATGCTGGACGAACTGCTGGGGTCCTTCGCTTCGCTCAGGATGACAGATGAGGGTAGCTTCAGGATCAACGGCACATGCAGCGTGGCGTTGTAAATGAAAAACCCGTGTTCGTCCTCACCGTGCTCCCCCAGGGATTCTCCGTGGTCGCTGAGGAGGAAGATAGCGGTCTGGTCGAAGCGGTGCAACTCCTTCAGGCGAGCGAAGACGCGACCGACCTGCGCGTCGTCGAAAGCGATCTCTCCATCGTAAGGATGGCCCGCGTACTTGCTCAAGTAAGGCTCGGGGGGCCGGTAGGGGCTGTGCGGGTCGTAGAGGTGCAGCCAGATGAAAAATGGCGCGCTGCCCTGCTGGTTCAGCCAGTCGAGCATACGATCGACCGTGCGATCGCCCCGCCGCTCGACGAGGAAGACGTCGGCCGAGCGGCCTGGTTCGAGACCCACGTTGTCGTCATAGACGTCAAAGCCTCGGTTCAGTCCCCACATGGAATTAAGAGCGTAAGAACTGACGAAAGCCGCGGTGCGGTAACCCCGGCGGCGCAACACCGTCGCGAGCGTGGGGATGCCAGCCGGCAATCCCGGCGAAGTGAAGTCTCGGACACCGTTGAACATGGGGTAAGTCCCCGTCAGGATCACGGCGTGCGAAGGCAGCGTAATGGGCACTTGCGCGTAGGCATTTTCAAAGCGCACTCCCACGGCGGCTAGACCGTCGATCATGGGTGTCTCGACCCGCGCGTATCCATAGCAGCCGACGTGATCCGCACGTAGCGTATCAATGGTGATGAGCAGAACCGAGGGGAATGGACGGGAAGGCTCTTGCGCGGTGGCTGCTCGTGGCCAGGCGCAGAGAATCGCAAACGCCAGCAGCGCGGCCGTCTGACCCAGAACGAACTCCTGTCGGGCAGGGCGAGGTGTCATTCCAGCCTGCTAGTATCGTCAATTCGCCGGGAGGTCTGCCAGCATTTTCTTGATGGCGGGGCTTTGGGGATCCGTGGGATTCGCCCGCAAGTAATCTTGCAGTTGAACCCTGGCCGCAGGATAGTTGTGGCGCTTCAAGCAGAGATTAGCGAGGTGAAGGCGCGCGCGAAAATTCTTTTTGGGCGTCGGCCGCGCGCCCTTGCGCCTGGTAAGCGCGGCCCAAGTTGTAATGTGCTTTGCTGAAGTCCGGTGCGATGGCCACGGCGCGTTCGAGTGCGCGGGTAGCGTCGTCAGCCCGGTGGAGGTACAGGTAGAGTTCGCCGAGAGCTTCGAAGGCCGCGGCGTAATCAGGATTTATTTCCGTGGCACGCTGAAATTCCCGCAAGGCTTCCTCGACATGGCTCTGCTTCAGGTCGAGGGCCCCGAGGTCGTAAGCTGCGGCGAAATTTGTAGGGTCGAGCTCCAGGGCGTGCTCCAGCGAGGTGTGCGCGGCAGAGAGGTCGCCGCTCATCGTCTGAGTCAATCCCAGGTAGTAGGTGGCCAGGGCGAACTTGGGGTCCAATACGAGGGCGGACTTGAATCGCTCCAGGGCCCGGGGAAAATCCTTCAGACGATAATAGTCCAGTGCCTGGAGGTAGCAGATCGGCAGGGACGAGGGTTCGGTCTTCTCGGCTTCGTGGAGTTTGTTCAGGGATTCTTTATAGCGGCCGTGCTGGCCGTCCGCCATGGCTGCGGAGAAGAGTTCGTAAACCTGGATGCGGTCTTTGGGGTCAGGGAGCGGCTTCCCGCTTGCATCGGAGAAGGCGCCGGCGGAGATGGCTACGTAGCCGAGAGAGCGCAGCCGGTCGGCCAGCGCCGGGTCGGTGGGCTCTGTTTCCTTGGCTCCGCCGCCGGAAGCCGGAGTGTAACGGCGCAGGAGGTTCTGCAACCGGTCGTGCATTTCGGGACCGAGCGCCTGCTTCCCCGGCAGCAGGTTCTTGGTCTCCTGCGGGTCGGCGCGCGTGTCGTAGAGTTCCGGCTGCGGCGCCTCGATGTATTTCATCCCGCCGGCTTCGAGCGCGCGCAACTGGCTCCAGCGGAAGTGNNGACTTCACTGAGCAGGCTGCGGCCCTGCACGGTGGAAGGAATAGGCAGCCGCAGCGCCTGCAGCACCGTCGGCATCACGTCGACCAACGACACCTCGGTCTCAATCGTGCGCGGCGCCACGCCTGGCACCTTCACGAGCAGCGGCACGTGCAGCGTGGAGTTATAAACGAAAAACCCATGGGTCTTCTCACCATGCTCCCCCAGCCCCTCTCCGTGGTCCGCGGCCAGCACCAGCAGAGCATTCTCGTAGCGTCCCGTCTCTTTCAGGAAAGTGAGAAGCCTCCCGACTTGGGCATCGGCAAAGGCGATCTCGCCGTCGTATGGCCGCTCACGATAGCGGCTGGCGAAAGGCTCCGGCGGCGTGTACGGGTAATGGGGGTCGTAGAGATGTACCCAGAGGAAGAAGGGTTCGCGCGGATGGGCTTTCAGCCATGCCAGCGCGTTGTCGATGACCTGGTCGCCGGGGCGCTTGACCGAATCCAGGTTCGCTTCGTCCAGACGGCTGAATTCGAAGTGGTCGAAGTAAGTGGCAAAGCCCTGATTTAAGCCGAAGCGGGAGTCCAGCACGGCGGCGCCCAGGAAGGCGGCGGTCGAGAAGTTGCGCTCGCGGAGAACCTTGGCAAGGGTGACCGCCGAAGCCGGGAGCCTGTTGCCACTGAAGTCATGCATGCCCGTGGCCATGGGAAAGCTGCCCGTAAACAGCGCAGCGTGTGCCGGCAGGGTAATGGGCACAGGCGTGAAAGCACGTGTGAAGCGCGCGGAGGAGCGGGCGAGATCATCAATATGGGGAGTTGGAAGAGCACGATAGCCGTAGCAGCCCAGGTGGTCCGCCCGCAGAGTATCAATCGTGATGACTACGACGTTGGGCTCGACACTCTCCACGCCCAGACCGGGCGTCGCCGCCACAGCAGCGAAAAAACTCAGCGTGACGAACACCCAAAGTCTGCCGCGGATTCCCGGAGACGCCGTGCTGGGACGTGGAAGGATATTCATTCAGTAATGCTTAGCCTCTTGAGTCATTGGGCAGCGGCTACCAGACCTTCCGCTACCTCTGCATTGCAATATCGTAATTTCTTGTCTTCTTGGCAAGCATTCTTCGTCTTGCGTATAGGGCCACCCCGCTCGGAGCGGCCGGCCCTCCGAGACCTCGCGTCATGTTTGGCTGTGGCTCTGCCGCCCTGCGCTGACTGCTGCTCAGGTTTGTAAGGGAGGTGGCTCGCGGGAAGCATTGCCCACAGTACGCCGGGCTTCGAATCGTGTCAACCGCTAGCGGTCGCGGGCAGGGTTCCGTCAAAGTCGCGGGTGTCACAATCCTCCACAGCCCTGTACACATCACCCGCGACTTTGACGGAACCCTGGGTCCTGAGAGGTGTAGAATTCCTCCCTTCTTTTCGGCTTGACCCGCCGGTGGGTTTCGACTACGGTCAGCCGTGTTCCGGAGGTTCGTGTGCGAGGAACGCGGTGTCAGGGAGAGGGATTGGGGAGGGTGACATGGGTGAGTTCTCCGGCAAGGTCGCCATCGTGACGGGGGGAGGGTCCGGCATTGGCCGAGCCACCGCCTTCCTTTTCGCGGCCGAGAAGTCCCAGGTGGTCGTGATCGACTGGAATGAGGCTACGGGGCGGGAAACCGCAGGTCAGATCGAAAGCGACGGCGGGCAGGCGCTCTTTTTGAAAGCTGACGTCAGCCAGGCGACCGAGGTAAAGCAGGCCATGGACGCCGTTGCGAAGCGGTTTGGAACTGCCCACGTCCTGTTCGCGAACGCTGCCGTGCAGACTAATCAGGCGCTGGAGGAGACATCGGAAGAAGACTGGGATCGGATGATTTCGGTGAACCTCAAAGGTGTATTCCTCTGCTGCAAGCATGTTATTCCGATCATGCGCACGCAAAAGTGCGGTGCCATCGTGATCTGTTCTTCGGGGCATGCATTCATGAGTTATCCGAAATATACCGCGTACGCAGCTACCAAAGGCGGGCTGGTGGCGTTCATGCGAGCGGCGGCG
>PMYF01000227.1 GCA_003171295.1 Acidobacteriota bacterium
GCAGGCTGGAATCTTCCATCCTCCGCATGAGCCCCGGATTTTCGTCCCTCGGACTCTGCCGCCGGAATTCTGCCCTGCGGACTTCGTAGCTTGGATGGGCTGGGCTTCGAGAAGGTGGGAGACTTGCGCGCGGACATGACTGCACCCCACAGTAACACCCGGTTATTGTATCAACCTACACTATGAAAGTCAAGAGCAACCTACCCGTGTTAGAGGCTACAAAATGTCGCTGGCGGAAAAGTCGAAAGCGGGTAGCGCGGAGTTATCCCGCTTCGAGCTGGATTACTCCGCGGCCTTTCGTCCTTGGATGTTAATAAACATATTGAGGTTATCATGTTAAGAACCGCAGAGTAAGGCAAACTGCGCCTCACTCTGCGCTACCCGCTCCTTAAAAAGCTTATTCGGGGACATCAACCAGATTCTAGTTTGATTTCCGCGGCAGCCCGGAACTGCCCGCAGCGCGGATCACGAAGTGGTCCTTGTCGTACCATGCGGGAGTGGCAGCGTCAGGGTCGGCTACCCGAACCATGGTCCCGGTCAAGCGTTCGCCATCCAGGACGAACCTCAGGTAATGGTAGATCGGGAATGCGGGGTCCTGGAAAAGATCCGCAGGGCCGCGCACGATAGGACGGGGATCAGCGCCTCCGCCGCCCGACACCAAATAGAGAATGTCATCCTGCAGGAAGCGTTCGTAGTTGTGGATGTGTCCCGCGGCCACGATGAAACGCACGCGAGACTTTTCGGGCGCCTGGGCAAGGAATTCGGCCAGCGCATGCTCGTTCGGGCGGCCGTTGTGGCTGGGATCCCCATTCTCCTGGACGTCCACCACGGGAGGATGATGAAGGTTGAACAAGACAAAACGTATGGTCGCGGGCAGACTGGCAAGCTGAGCCTTGATCCAGTCAATCTGCTCACTGCCTGCCATCAAGGACAAATTGCTGTCAAGGTTGAGAACACAAACGGAACTGCCGATCTGCACGGAATACCATCGCTGGCCGCGCAGCTCGGGGAAAGCCATCCACCAGTTCTCAAGACACCCCTGCCCGGTCGTGCAGCCTGAGAATTCGTGATTGCCCAGCGCCGGATAAATGTGAAGATGGCCGTCTCGCCAGATCTGCGTCTCGCTGCGATACTCATCGTAATCGCCCGCCTGGCTGCCATGCCAGGGTACATCGCCGCTCAGCAGCACGGCATCCGGCTTTTCCGCAGCAATTTGGTTCACTAACCAGCGTCGCACCTTGGGATTTGTCGCCCTAACCTCGAGGGGATCGGTAAAGCGCATGTCGCCGTAAACGATGATCCGCAGGGGGTGGGAAAGGTCACTGTCGCTGATCCGGAAGTCCGCGCCCCCAGGGGGAGCCGCCAGTATGGTAATGCAGGGTTTAATGCCGATGCCCGCCAGGAGGCTGGCGGCGGCGATGAAAATCAAGAACAGAAGATGGCGAAATCGACCCATACCCAATCCTCCAAGGCATCAGTGATCCTGGCCCCGGCGACGCCTTTATCGAGGAATCGTTCGCCGGGGCCAAGGGGCTGGGCGCCCTATTAGACTGCCGCCCGAGGATTCGGAGAGTGCCAGCCTCCTCCCCATCAGAATTCCAGGCGCAGCATGAACTGAAGGCGCCGCGATGTGCCGGTCCCGGTGGCGCCATCGTTCAACTGGCCAGTGATGACCCCGAAGGAGCTGGACGAGATACTGGACCCCGGATCGCCGTAGATGGGACGGTTGAGCAGGTTAAACGCTTCGGCTCGGAACTTCAATTTCAACTGTTCGGTAAGGGGGATTTCCTTCTGGAGCGCCGTATCGATTTCATAATACCCGGGTCCGCGTGCCACATAGCGTCCCAGGTTTCCCCAAGTGAAATTGGCTGGCTTCACGAAGGCCGCGGGATTGAACCAGTTGTTGATGTTTTGGCCGACCGCATAAATGGGCACGCCGGGGACCAGGTTCGGCCGCTGACCCGAAGTATTCCCGTCGGGCATGACGCTGGCGCTCCGCTTTTCTGTGATGTTAATCGGGCGGCCGCTCATGGCCGCGGTAATTCCACTCAGTTGCCAACCCCCCAGCACCTTTCCGGCGGCGCCGCCGCTGTTTAAGAAATGCTTGCCGTGTCCAAACGGCAGTTCATACACGGAGTTGACGGAGAGGGACTGGCGGACGTCAATGCTTGTGCTGCTATAGTCACATCGGAAACACGACACGTTTTGAACGGAAATAGTGTCGCCCGCTCCGAACCCTTCGTCAGCCAAACCGTGCGACCACATGTACTGCGTCCCCCACAGCCATCCACGGGTGAGATGACGTTGCAAGGATACCTGAAGCGCGTTGAAGTTGCTGTTGCCGAGGTTATTTTTATAGCCGTACTGGCCAAATGTGGGTAGTGGGCGCATGCCCGTTACTGGATTGATGACATTGGCGTTAATTTTGCCAAACAGCCTATGCCCCGCGCTGCCGTCGTAAGTGATCTGGCCCACAAAGTTACCCGGGAGCATCCGCTCGACCGTGAAATCCCAGTTTTCGACGTATCCGTCCCGGCGGTTCGGATCCCACGCCTTGGGCGAATATAGTGGGGCAGGAAGCAGGGACGGAAGAATTGGCCACGCGAGGGTTGGCACATCCGCTGACGAAACAGCAAACCGTTCGTCCGTACTCTCGTGCCCGTCGGTAAAGTCGTCCATCTGGTTCGGCGAAAAGTACATGCCGAACCCGGTGCGGATGACCGTTTTCCCTGCGTCCCCTCCTGGGGACCATGCCAGGCCCACTCGCGGCCCGAAGTCCTTGTAGTACGGCGAGTACAACGGCGTGCCCTTGGGGCAAAAACCTCCGCACGAAACCTTCACCACGGCCTGGCGGCCAAATGCCTCCTTCAAGACCGTGTAATGCTCGTATCGCAATCCGTAATTGAGGGTGAGGTTGGGCCGCACTTTGAACGTATCCTGCACGTAGGGCATGAAGTAAGTGCGCCGCTCGCCGCCAAGGGTTAGCGACCCGACGAAGGAATAGGAGTCGACAACGCTGTTAAGGAAATCGTCCGAGCTGTTGTAGGAGATGTCCCCGTTCGCGATACTCTCGTCCGAATTGTTCAGCCGGTGGCGCTCAACGGCCATCCCCATCTTAATGGTGTGCCGGCCTCTAACGATGGTCAGGTCGTCGTAGCCATCAATCGTCGTGCCGACTTCCTCATCGAGCTGGCTATCACTAGGACCATCGAAGGGGGGCACGCTCGCGCAGGCGGTGCCGGGCAGACCGTTGGCGGTCGAGAGGGGACACGTCCCATTTTGGTAGTGGTGCAAGGCGGAACGGTTGATTCCCCCTCGGAGCTCGTTAATGATGGTCGGCGAGAAGGTGTGCGTTAACTGGACAACATAATTGGAGGGGCGGATGAGAGGGTTATCGAGGCCGCCCAGGGTGTCGAGCGGTGAGCTGGTGTGGGCGTCGTCGATGTTCAGCCGGGCGAAGATGGAGGTTCTATCGGTGAAGGTGTGATCCAAACGGAACATTCCGCCATCCTCGCGGTTGTTGTCACTCTGCGGTGAAATCCATTCGTTGGTCATGGAATCGACGGCGACCGTCCCCACCGGCCACTGGGCGAGGAAGGGTTTGAGAACGGGATTGGTGACGCTTTGCCGAAATGCGGCGTTCGGGACAAACCCGATTACGGTTGTGTCCAGGCGCTGCCGGAGCCCTTCGTAATCGGCGAAGAAGAA
>PMYF01000343.1 GCA_003171295.1 Acidobacteriota bacterium
CCGCTGGCATTGTCCGCGATGCTGAGTGCGGCCGTACGAGCCCCGCTGGCGGAAGGTGTGAAGGTGACGCTGATCGTGCAGTTGGAGCTTGCCGCCACCGAACTGCCGCAAGTGTTGGTCTGAGTAAAGTCACTGGCGTTGGTGCCTGTGACCGCGAAACTGGTAATGCTCAAGGCCGCGTTGCCAGAGTTGGCCAGGGTGACGGTCTGCGCGCCGCTGATTGTCCCCACGGTCTGGATCGAGAAGGTCAAACCTGCAGGAGCCAGGCTTACAGCAGGTCCCGCCTCTGCTCCGGTTCCGCTCAAACTGACCGTATGGGGGCTACCGGGAGCGTTGTCCGAGATGCTGAAGGTTCCACCTCGTGTTCCAGCCGCGGTGGGCGTAAAGGTCACACTAATCGTGCAATTGGCTCCCGCTGCGACCGAACTGCCGCAATTATTGCTCTGGGCAAAGTCGTTGGCATCGGTTCCCGTCACCGCGAGGCTGGCGATACTCAGGGTGGCGTTGCCTGTATTAGTAAGGGTGACGGTTTGCCCGCTGCTGGATCTCATCAGGGGCTGACTGCCGAAACTCAGGCCGACGGGAGACAAATTCACAGCGGGAGGATCAGCCACACTGGGGGCGGCTGCTGTCCCTCCTCCCCCACAGGAAGCGGACAAAATGGCAACTGCGATAACGGTGGCCAGAAGAATCGCCGTCCTCACCCGTTGTTGTTGCAGCGCCTTGGTTTGCATGTGAATTGCCTCCAGGACACAGGTGTTGTCCTTTTTGCATGGAGTCCCTGTCCTCCAAATCTGCTTCCTGAACATCGGTCCCGAAAGGAAGGACGAGGCCTTTTGTTCACGATAAGAGTCCGACATGGCGACACGCCCTCCCTCTTTCCTTCCCCAGGCCCTGCCTACGTTCGTATTTTCATCTGACTCCCACAAAGGGAGAAGAACGCCATGGTACTGGTACCGTGGGGCTAGGCATTTCGAAAGCTGGCGCGCGGCTGGGAGACCACTCCGCGAGCCCCGGCTGCGAGCCTAGTCTGCTGGTGTAAGGGGGGTAGCGCGGTCCTCTTCTTTAGGTCCGCCGCCTTTCCTTATCCCACTTCGGTTATCGGTAGGTTCAGGTGAGAACATTAATCAATGCCATAGGGGACTAAGGTATTTGGGTCAAGTAGGTCAAAAATCTGCATGGCCTTCTTCTTCCTTTATTGACCTGGAGCCCCTTGTCGAGTCGCAGACGACCCGCGAAATTCGTGAGCTCCAATGCGCCACAGAAAAGTAAATGTAAGTCCAAGTCGGGCTGACGTGTAAATTCGTGTAGCCCTTTTATTTCAGCGAATTACGGGGGTGGAGCGTTATGGAAATCGGGAGCAAGGGTGTCCGGAAAGTGTCCACGCGAGTTAGGGTATGCCTTAAATCTAGATATGGTGAGATTGCGGAAGGATTGGCCCGATAGAATGGGGATTTGGGCCAACACCGCTCGCGATTTCGCGACACACACAGCGTCTTCGCTTCTCCGCCGGCGATTCCCTGATCTTGCCTGGGGGCCAGGCTGGTAAAATTGTTTGCCGCGCCTAAGATGTAGTTCTGCCCTGAAAGGTTTTTATAGGATGTGGCCACTCGGGCTGTCAAGGGCGAAATTGGGGCTAAATTGGCGCGGATTCGACTGGTCGGGGGATTCTTCCAGTTTCCAGGGGAGGCACTTTAGTGCCGATTGGGTCGGCACACTATGCCGACAAATCGGCACATTCGGGCCATTGCGCGATTCCAGCAAGCTGCTAGAGTTACGTCAGTAGTTTACTCATTTTCACAGGCATGTGCACCAGGCGAGGAACTCTCACCCACGAGAGCTTCGCTAAGGAGGATTTTAGTATGAGTTCAATAAAAGGAAGACTGCTTTTGACACTGTTTTTGCTTGCGTTTGCGGTTCCCTCATTCGGAGGGAGCATTGACATTGACTTTGGCACAGGTCTCGCCGGTATAGGCGGGACTTTCAACCTTCTGAGCGGCGGACAAGCCAGCGGCTCGGGCGTCCCGATCGGGGTTATGACGGTTAGCGGCGATGCCGGTTACAATGGGGTTTATGGAGTGACCGGAACATGCGCGGGTGGTAGTGGCTGCCTGGCCTTCGACACGACAACCAGCACGATCTCGATCGATGGTGTAGTCGACGGCGTCTCGGGCACCCTGCTCTCGGGCAAAATCGCTAGTTTTTTACTGTTCACTGGCATACCCGCATTACAGGCTAGTGGTCCGGACACCAAGAATGCGGAACTGCTGACCGCTCTCGGGATCGCAGTTGGCCAGCCGTTCAACTATTTCGGATTCACGATCGCCACCAACGCAACACCAGGGGTAGGCTATGAGGTCATCAGCACCGATATCAAGAACAGCACCGTAACTCCGGAACCGGTGTCGATGCTGCTGATGGGTACGTTTTTCTCGCTTGCTGGCGGATTGTTATCGAAGAAGAAGCGGGCGTAGTAAGTTCTTCTTGTTTTGCTTGACCACCTCTCACGCGAGCCGGGTCTTAATGCCAGCCCGGCTCGGGACGGGGTGCAGCCACGATAAGGAGTCTAGCTTATGAGGCTTCACACAAAATACCTGTTAGCCTTGCTGTTTGCGACCTTGATTTGGGCTCCCGTGCTCAAGGCAGGGGAAATCTTCGTGTCGAATGACGAGTGGATGTTTACCGATGCTTACCTCAACAGTGCGAGTAACAATGACGCGGTGTTTGCCCAGAACATCGCGGGTTGGCTTACGGGCGGCTCGGGCAAGATCCTGATCGACTCGAGCAATTTTGGGCTGAACGGAAGTGCTTTAAACAGCGAGCTAACCCTCCTGGGCTATAACGTCACGGAGGCGCCGGGGACGGCAAGCTTCGCAGGCTACAATGCCGTCTTCGTGGCTGGCGACCCGGTTGGCAACACGGCGCTGATTAATTACGTGAAAGCTGGCGGCAGCGTTTTCCTGGAGGCCGGGACGGGCAACGGAGGGGCGAGTGCCGAGGCTGCGCAATGGAACACGTTCTTGAACGCCTTCGGTCTCAATCTTGTTCCGGTCTACAACGGTGTCGGCGCAGGGTCAGAACCTGGGGGCGATATTAATGTTTCCGCGTTCCAAACGCAGGGTGGGTATAGCAGTGCGCTGTTCGGGGGCGTGAATAACGTCTACATCTGGAACGGAAACGATGTGTCTCTGTCGGGTTCGGGGCCGGGCAACCAGATATGGAACGACGCCACCGGTGGCAACGGACTCTACGGGGCCTGGAAGGGCACCGTCACGCCGGAGCCAGTGTCCATGCTGCTGATGGGTACTTTCCTCTCGCTGGCTGGCGGAATGTTATCGAGGAAGAAGCGGGCGTAGTAAGTTCTTCTTGTTTTGCTTAAACACCTCTCACGCGAGCCGGGCCTTAAAGCCAGCCCGGCTCCGGACGGGGGGGGGCACGCGATGGGCTCCGGCAATGTCGGCGCCGGGGCCAGCACGTGGTAGCAAGTTAGAGTCTTGCCTGAAGTGTGTCACAAACCAAGCGTCCCGGACGGCAGCGCGGACTCACGCTAGGCGAAGAAGCGTTGCCGTCCACTCCTGCGGAGGTTAGGTGTGCTGCAGGAAACATTCAAAGGTGAGGGAAAGGTACCATTATGAGGCGGAATTTACTCCTGTTGTTTCTGAGCACGGCTATCCTACTGGGCTTGTCGATGACAGCCTTCGCTGGCTCGCTCCTGACGTTCACAGGGGTGAAAGGGACCAACGATGGGGGCGTTTACACTGGAATCTACTACGGAACCTTGAACGGCGGGCCCCAGCAGAACTTTATGTGCGATGATTACCAAGATCACATAGGTTTCGGCGAGAGTTGGACCGTAAACACCTTCAACATCGAGAATCTGGCTGGAGGTGCCTTCGGGGGCGTGACCTTCGGTACCAGCGGCATCGTGTCGAGTGGTATGTCACAGCTACAAGCTTACGCCGAGGCTTTGAATATAGCGAAAGGCCTCCTTAACTCGCCAGGCACCGGCGATCCCCAGGCGAGTGTTGACTCCTTTATGATCTGGAAGCTCCTCAACAACAGCGTGCCAGTGCCGGGAGATATCTCAAGTGCCGTTTCGTCTGGGCTGGCGGCCGCCGGCGGCTGGTGGACGAGCACCTGCGATCCAAGTCTATCGTCGTGCCTCGCAGGCCTGTCCGATGTCGCCATTTATGTGCCAACAAGCTGGCCACCTGGTGATGGACGACCGCAGGAGTTCTTGGGTTTAACCCCTACTCCTGAACCCGTCAGCATGATTCTGATGGGGACGTTTCTTTCGTTAGCTGGCGGCTTGATGGGGAAGAAGAAGCGGGCGTCGTAAACCTTTCGGTTTTGCCTAAAACCTCTGACAAGAAGAGCCGGGCCCTGCGGCCCGGCTTTTTGTTGGGCGGCTGGCCGTATCCGTCCGGTGAACCCACCTTTCCCGGCGTTTCGAGGATGCTCGTGAATGAGGGCGACCCGCGGTTTAGCGGGTCTTCCATTTCGACGCGAGCATCGCGATTTTCTCGTCGAGCGTGGGTTGGGGTTTCGATTGCGCCTTGGGCGGGCGCTTGGCGGGAGGATCTTGCAGGGCCTTGATGGAGAGTGCGATGCGCTTCGTCTTGGGATCGGCGCTCAAGACCTTCACCTTGACGATTTGCCCCGCCTTCACCACGTCCGATGCGTCCTTCACGTAGCGGTTGGAAAGCTCGCTGATATGGACCAGGCCGTCCTGATGAACGCCGATATCCACGAAGGCTCCGAACTTCGTCACGTTGGTCACCACACCTTCCAGCACCATGCCGGCTTCGACGTCAGAGAGTTCACGAACCTGCTCGTCGAAGCTGGGCGCGATGAATTGGTCGCGCGGGTCGCGCCCTGGTTTGCGTAACTCCTCAAGGATATCGTTCAGCGTGTACGTCCCGGCCGATAGCCGGTTGCGGTCCACCTTTTCCAGAAGCTCCGGGCTCTTGATCAGATCTTCGATGGGAACGCTGAGGGATTGGGCGATTTGTTCCACGATCTGATAGGACTCGGGGTGGACGGCGGTCATGTCAAGCAGGTTCTCGCCGTTGCGGATGCGCAGGAACCCGGCCGCCTGTTCGAACGTCTTGGGTCCGATGCCCGGCACTTTCCGCAACTGCGAGCGAGAACGGAAGCTCCCGTTCTCATTCCGAAACGTGACGATGTTGAGGGCGGTCCGTTCCGTAACCCCAGCGACATAGCGCAACAACGTCCACGACGAAGTGTTCAGATCGACGCCCACCCGGTTGACGCAACTTTCAATCACGCTTTCGAGCGACGCCTGAAGCTGGCGCTGGTCAACGTCGTGCTGATATTGGCCGACTCC
>PMYF01000218.1 GCA_003171295.1 Acidobacteriota bacterium
TGGCCGATACACTGCTTCAGGTTGGGCGGAACGAATGCGCGCCAGGGTTGTCCATACTGGGATGTGATGAGCGAACTTCCAGTCGAGTCGAATCGGAAACCCACTCTTTGGCGCCGAGTTCGGGTGGTCCGAAAGGTTGCGCTGGGTGTCGCGCTGCTCGGTTTGTGCGTGACCTGGCTGTCAGGCGCTCTGGACCGGCGTCTCGATGAATATTTCACTTCCCGTTGGCCGACCTATGGCAAGTTAGCGGTATGGCCCGAAGACGGGCGGCCTTTCTTTGCGGAAATGGTTCAGCCCGAGAAGGAGAAAATCTGGGGAACACTTCCTCCCTCCGTCCCCCTCAAGATACGCCTCAGCGTCGCTTACGACAACCTCAGGGACAGATTGGGTATGATGAACCCCGCCGCCTACAGGTTTCCGGCGTGCCCGACCCAACGATACGACATGCGGTTTCTGCTTCACCAATGCGCGAACGTAACTGGGAAGCGCTATCTACTTTCAATTGAAGGTTGGAGCCTAACACTCTCGCCGGTCTCTTTCGGCACTACAAACACGCTGAATGGTGCCCAGTATGCGGCCGCTCTTGAAAAGGCAATTAGTGCTGATGGCTGGTTGCTTATCCCCGAAGATGGGAAACTGGTCAAAGTTATTCCGAAGGACAAGTTAGACAGGTATCGAAAAGCTGGACTCGTAAAGGTGAGGAATTAATGCACTCGCCAAGCTCTACGTCAGTGCTGCAAGGCGCCAGCCCAACCAACCGGCTTCAGCGAACCGCCGGATTGCGTTTCAGGTGTATTCATGCGTCTTTGGGCGGCGGTCGCTGAGCCGGCACGTTGAACTATGGCATGGAGAACCGAAAAGTGGTCTGCGGAGGTCTTCCCTGGCCTCGATAAGATCTATTCAGAGTACGCCCATTTACCCCGTCGGGAGTTAGCGGTAATTGCAGCGGCTGTTCTCGATGCTGCGTTATCTGAGGTACTGTCGAAACGTTTCGTGGATCACGCCGGCGAGATCGAAGACTTCCTCGGACTCGATGGCGATGGACGAGCGCCGTGTGCTGCGTTCGGGGCGAAGATACAGATCGGACTGCTGACCGGAGTTCTCACGCCGACAGATGCTGGCATCCTCAGAGCGATCAAAGGTATCCGGAATCGATTTGCCCATGAGGTGAGAGCAGATTTCACGTCGAAGAGCGTATTGCCATTCGTCTTGTCTCTGCATGATCAGTTTGGCGCGCGGGGCCGAGTAATTCTTGATGCTGACTTGTGGCCACAGCAGAAGCAGCACTTAGCAGCGATGCTGCCACATTTGAAGACAGCTCCCGAAGCTGGAGCTGGGCTGTTACTTGCAGTCCTTTGTGTTTACCAAGCCTATTTCTATCGATTACTGGACCGGACCCAGAGAGTTTATGCTCGGCCTTGGAACAAGAAGACCTAACCCGCTCCCTGCAGCCAACAGCCGCCGTCCCTTTTGTCTTCGGCGACTGCCGGAGATTCTCTGCTCGCTGGCTTCGTCGAGGCTTGGCTCCCGGGCGGCTGTGGCTGAGGGAGGTCGTTCGGCATATCACATCAATCGCATTGTGAAAACAACATTACCTATTTGCTGCTCGGTGTTCCTTATCGCGGGCGTCGCGTGGGGTCAGGATTCGATGACGCTAGAGCAATTCAATACCTTGGTCGCGGCACCTGGTGACACCAACGCACTGCGCGCTGAACTGGCATCATTGCCATTCTGGAAGGTTGCCAAGTGCAGCACTGCTTTCAAACTCCCCGATGGTCGGGTCTTCACAGAAGAATCTGTGGCGACCACGAAAACGATTGGCGGCAAATATATCGTGTGCAGCATGGACTCCCAATACCTCAAAGGGCCCCTACGCGTCGTCACAGCATATGATGAGAAGGCATCGGCCATAAAGTCCTGGGGGATTGCCGGCGGCAGTCTTGCAGTGAGCACCGTTGTCTTGTACCCCGAAAAGAGGCTCACCGCATCATCCGGCGCACATGAAGAATTTATGGAGATTTCTGTGGGAACCTATTCGGAAACGGAGTCCTTCTCACGAGTGTCGGTGTATAAGAACGGGGTGCTGTCTCTTACGCGTGATGCCAGGTACTGGCCGATGAAAGCCGAACCAGGCGGTGCAGCGAATGAGGCTCCGCCCCATCGCTGACCTTGTCGTTAAGCGGCGCGGACGTGTGACGAGAAGCCAGCGGCCTTGTCGAATCAATATATGGACAGCAAGACTGGCGTTCAGGCTTTGTGGCGGGCTCGCATATCACGTAGTCGCTTGCGCTCGCAACCTGCATTCAGCCTGATTGAACTCTTGGCGGTCATTGCCGTCATTGCAGTTCTGCTTAGCCTCCTCCTTCCAGCCCTACTCCGCGCACAAAGCAGGGCGCGGCAGGCCGGGTGTATTCACAATATGCATCAGTTAGGACTCGGGTTGAACCAGTTCATGGCAGACTACCACGTTTATCCAATGTCCATAAACGCCGATTTCCGAAAGGGTGGGTATCCTGAGCACCACTCGGATTGGATCGATGCCTTGGAATATGAAGGATTGAGCGCGTCGAAGAACAATAGGTTTTACGAGTCCGGCGTTTGGCATTGCCCGTCCGCCTCGCGTCCCCGGGGCTTTCCAGCAGAGGGCCAATACGGCTCCTACGCCTACAACTCCTACGGGGTGGGACTTCCACAGAACGGAGATCCCCTTGGTCTCGGCGGACACAGCATGAAAGCTGGAGCAGGAATTTCTCCTCCTCCAGTCACCGAAACGTAAGTAGTCCAACCTGGTGGGATGATGGCCATCGGCGAGTCGTTCGGAGGCGGGATGGAGTTTCTTCGCGAGAATTTGCAGGCTTTAAACCGTTGGGATGCCTCATCCCGGCATCAAGGCAAAGCCAGCGTGCTGTTTTGCGACGGTCACGTGGAACCCCTGTCATTGAAGGCTTTGTTTGCCGATATAGACGACGTAGCGCTGAGCCGGTGGAACCGCGATAATCAACCTCACCGCGAGCGTTTGACCCCTTAAATGAATTCCTCGCTTAACCACTGGGTGCAGGCGACCCCGGATTGCGTCTTCTGTTTATTCCTGAGTCAGTGGCCCGGCGCGCCTGAGAACATGTGAAAAAATTGGCTTCGAGCATGCTATGTCGCACAAAATCATCACAATCCTTAGGGAAATAAGGTGTGGCTTTGAGGCATTCTCTGCGTCCTGGCATTTTTTCACACCTTCTGACCCAGGACGTTAGCCGTTCACTCATACCTTCAGGCTTGCAATCGCCCGACCGGCGCGCATAGTCGCAAAGCGGAACTCTATGCCTACTGAACCTGAACAGAACAAGCCAATCAAGCTTGTCGACGAATACAAGACAGTGCACGACGAAATCGCGATGTGCCAGAAGGAGATGCACAAGATGTGGTTGTGGGCGACCATTGCAGCGGGGGCCATTTACACTTGGCTTGCCTCGCACGGCTCAGAAATCAATAATCTTGGTTTCCTCCGTTGGCTTATCTGGTTCGTTCCGCCAGTTCTTCTCTTTTTCTGTGCCGTACGATACTTGATTTTCAACCAGCGTATTACCTGGCTTGCACAGTACCTCTTTAGAATTGAAACGGCGGTGTTCGGACCGGACGACAATGTGCCGTTACCCGGGGTTGCTCGCTACCATCAAAAGTGCCTTGAGGAAATGTGTCAGCCCTGGGAGAAATGGCCGCGTTGGCTGGGACACGCCGCCCAACTCGCCCGGGACGGGGGGCGTCCGTCCGAAGCGCCGACGGCTCCGTCGGACGGCACTACCAGGGTTTGCCACGCGAGCGTCGACGCCGGCAAAACAGGCGGATGGAGCCGTGCCTGGAAGAGTCAGTTCTGGGTGGGACGGCCGCGAGCCTGGAAGAAGATTCTTTATTATGGCCAGAGAGTCTTTTGGTGTGTGTTGATCGGTGTTTCCATAGTCGTCTCACTCTGGTTAGCATCCACAAAATCAGAAGACACGCTCTCTGGTCACGTTACCGATTCCAGTGGCCACCCCGTGAGCGCGGTGACTGTCTCGCTCGATTCCAACCACGCCGTTACCACTGACACTAATGGTTATTTTCACAACTTGAGAAGGTAGCAACACGTCATGAACCGCGGGGACCAGCGGGAGGGGATTTTCAGGGATGTTGAGGACCGGCAGAAGTTGCCGCCGACGCCGGGGGAGATTTGCCAGAAGAGGGCGCGGCAGGTCTACCTTTCAAACCCGCGATATGGCCGGGTTCACTCACAAGCGATATGGCACGCCGGGTTGGCTAACCAGCGGATTGAGCCAATGAGGAGGAGCGCGTTCAGGCTTGTTCCGCATGGGGGCGCCGTTGGCGCGCTCCTCCTCATGGCTCATCCTGGTCGTTAGATGGTGCAACACTGATGCTCGCGCGCCTTCACAAACACCTTTTGCTCGCAGCCTCCTTGGCCCTGCTGTCGCAGTCAGGCTGCTTTGGGCAATCGAACATATATTCCTTCAGCGTTCACACACGGTGGACTGTTGGGTCGTATCCAGCGCAGTTCGGCCTTGAGGGATACAGGATGAATGCCGACGGCTCCTTCGCTGATCTGGTGGCATCGAACGGGAGTGTTGGTCCGACTACGGAGCACACGTATATCATCCTCGGGCCGAAAGCCTTTTCGGTCCCGTTTCGCCCTCTGTCCGTGGCACTGTGCGGAATAGTCCTCGTCGCCGGTCCGTGCTTGCTCCTGACGCGACCTCTGATCCGGCAGCGTAGGAGAGATCATGAAGCGACCAACATCTAACCATCCGGCTGCAGGCAAGGCCGGGATCGCGTCTCGGTTGGCAATCGGACATCACTGGCCCGGCCTGCCTGAGCCGGGTCGTTAGCTGGCGACAAGCGAACCGTGATTCCGTAGGCTGGGCGGCATGATCCGAGCGCATGTTTGCTTGAAACTGTTCGCAAGAATGTTCCTCTGCGTGGCTGGCCTGTGGGCTGTCGGCAACGCGGCTGCCGCCGAGGCGGCGGGAAAGCAAAAGCCTGCGCCCATCATCACCGTCCGGCCAGAGGATAACTCGAAGGCACTGGTCAATCCCGACATGGGATGGACCATGCATTTCTACTCCAACGTTCCCGACAACTATGGGTCGAAGCTGGAACCGTCCGATACGCTGGAGGATTTCCCCGGCCTCTCCACCGTTTATCTGCGGGTGCCGTGGGCGTTTCTGGAGCCCGAGGAAGGCAAGTTCAACTGGGCGCTGTTCGACACGCCGGCACAACGCTGGATTGCCAGGGGGAAGCGCGTCGCGTTGCGGGTGACGTGTTCGGAGAATTGGATGGCCCTGGCGACGCCCGAGTGGGTGCGCAAGGCGGGCACCAAAGGCTACAACTACGAGTTTGGCAAGGGCCGCAGTGAGAAGGGCTGGACCTGGGACCC
>PMYF01000724.1 GCA_003171295.1 Acidobacteriota bacterium
AAGCAAGCCATCGGCGAAGTGGTGGAATGGGCAAGCGGTGGCATTTTCAAATACGGTGACGTCGGCCGCATGACGGAAGCTGATACCCTGAAGCTGCGAGCGGCCACTGAACTCATGGCGTCAGCCCTCGCCAGCACATCTTGCTGACGAAGAGCCGGAAAAGTGCGGTCGAATCTCCCCAAAGATTCCTCTCAGTCCACGACAGCCGCGCGAGGTGGCAATGAGATTCCGCAAAGCGCTGACATTCCTCGTACTGGCGACGGCGTTGGTCCTTGCCCTGCCTGCCTGGGCGCAGCAGAAGCCCTTTACACAGGAGCAGGTGCAAGACTTGGTGCGGGAGGGACTCGGAGATGAGTCAGGCGCAAAGCTGATCGACCAGCGAGGGATTGATTTCGCCCCGGCGGAGGACTTTATCCAAAGCCTCAAGCAAGTGACGCAGGCCTGTTTCTCAAGGTCAGCGGCTCTTCTCACCGATCGCACCCAAGAATCGCGGAATCAACAAGACAGGCCCGCGCTACGGGCTCGCCAATTACACCAGTACCAACTTGGCGAAACCAGTTGACAGCGTATCGCGATACCTATAAAGTTTTCGGATGGGCGCAGGTCTCCTAATAAAACTCATCTGGCAGGCCAGACACACGTTTGTCCGGCGGTAGGTCCAGACACCGGTGCCGGTTTGCACTGGGATTGAAGATCCGCAAAGAGTCCAGGGATGAAGTGGTGTTCCGACCATGCGAGCATCCCCATTCACCATCTCGGGAAGACTATCCGGAGTTCACGCGTGCAGCCTGTGCGGACTTTTCCTGGTTGCGACGATTCCCACGGTTCCTACTTTCGCTCAGCCAGGGAGTCCCCAGCTCACCTTGGATTCTGTAAACGTCAGGCAGGAGGGAGTGGTGAGCTTTTCGATCCTGTCTCTCGGGCCAGACACTCGCTCCGATTTCCCCGCGCCGCGCTTCCTCTTAGGTCAGACCGACGATCAAGCGTTCAGACTCCACGTGGATGTTGACAGCATCCAGCAAGTCCGGTTTAACGCCTTTACTCTCACGGCTTATCTTGCCAACGTGAGAGAAGCCACACGAGGATCATACAAGTTTCAGATCACCGGAAATCCCACGGGATCGTTCCAGGATGCCCCGGTGAGGGTTTCTTTCCATGTGAAGACCGGTTCCAGTAGCGTCCCGGGCGGGATCCTCATACCGGTTTACAACGCCACGAAAACGGACCTCCTACTGGTGGAAAAGCAAAACGAACCAGCTTACGTAAGCGTCTCCGGCGCGACTCAAATCCAGATCCGTCTGGGGAATGTTGCCGACGCCCTGCCTGTCTCCGTGACGGAAGTGGCGGTAAGTGAGGGTTGCCCCAAGTGCTGGACGCGGATCTCTTCCGCGGTGAACGATAAGTACCCGCTCCCAGTTGACCCAGGGACGAGCGCAAACTTGTCTATCGATCTTCTCCCCAACTCGATACCCGCTCTTCTGCAGGGAGCGCTTGTGCTCAAGCCCGACGTGCCACACGATACGCTTTCCGTGACCCTCACTTACAATACGGTTCCGGGGGGAGCCGACAAGAAACAGACTGTCCTTGCCAAGGTTCGCTTTGGTCCCGGTCTCCTCGGGCTTGCGCTGGCCCTCTGCGGGGGCATTACGCTGGGTCTGGCGGCAAAGCATTTGCTCACTGGGAAGCTCGGCAAAGAAAACGAACGCACCGTGCACGCGATTCTCTCAGCGTTTGTGCTCGGGCTTATTGCCGAGTTCGTGGGCATAATGTTGACAGCCTACGGCAATTCGAGACTGGTTCTTTTTGGTCTGGACATCGACCCGCGGCAACTGTTCCCAGCCTTCATTCTGGCAACCCTGGTGAGTGGGGGCTCGGCAGTTGTTTCCTGGATCAAGGAGCTATTCGGCAGGACATGATGAGAACTTTCCTTCGACATCCTCGGAGCGGGCTTTTAAATCTCAGAGCTCTGTGCCTGATCCTGCTCGCATTGGATCTCCCCACAGGAGCCGGAGCGGGGGCCGAGCGGGCGAAGCTCGAACGGCCGGTCATGATGGATAGCAACGGCCCCGGTTCCGAGCTGCTGGTTCTGGATGCCTCAGGAATCCTCCATGAACTCCGTGTAACGCAGAATAGTCTTGAGGAAAATCGCAAAATCACTCTGCCCCGTGAGCTCATTGCTGCGGACATGGCCTACTCATTGTCGGACGGCCAGGAGTCCTTGCTCATCGCTGGGACGAAGTCGGGCCGTGGGATTGTCGTGAGGTACTCCCTGGATGGCAGGTCACTGAAAACCTGGAGCTTTCGGAATGTTTGTTCCGGAATCGACTTCGGTGTAGCCAGTCATTCAGCTTACGTCGCGACCTCGGATTCGAACGAGATCTACCGGCTTGATCTGCAAGGAACCGAGATTACCTACGTCACGCGGATTGCCAATGCGGCCAAGCTCGGTCCACTGGCCTTCGACGAGGCCCGGCGAGAGATCTATGTCGCGGATGTGGCGAGCGGCAGAATCTACCAGTATTCGATCGCAACCAAAGCATCGAAGGTGCTGGTAGCGGATCTCAGTGCCCCGACCGCCCTGGTATTTGATCCAGAAACGAGGCGGCTCTTCATCGCTGATCCCGGGCGCAGGGCGATTTTCACTGTGGATACACGCTCGAGCAAGGTGGTCGCAACTGAATTTGCCTCCGACCCATTGAAAGCGCCTTACGGGTTGACACTGATCTCGAAGGGCCGGGTGGCCGTCGCCGACTATGGCACCCACAGCGTCCTCATCTTCTCTAGCAAGGGAGGCCTCCTCTTCCGCTTCCCTTCACCCAATTGATCGGTACCGCCAGCCCCGGCAGTTGTGTGTTGCGACTCCCATATTCTTGTGAAGTCCCCGCACCCCAACGGTCTCCCAACCCACTGACGGCAGCAGTCAGTGGGCAGCCACGGTCAGCGTTTTTCTTACCGTTGGCTTTTCTCATGCCCGATGCCCCAGCCGCATCCCCACCGTGTAGCGTAGTGAGCATTTAGTTCGCGCACAGCGTCCGCCGGTCCATGTGACAAAGATCCCTTATCGTTTCACCACCAACATGAAGTAGCGGCCCCGTCCACCTGACTTTCGGGAGGAGAGAATGCGGAAGCTTCGTCTCAAAGCGCCTGCCAGCGTGGTGGCGGATTACTTCCGTCTCTTCGTCAACCGCCGGGCTTACACCCTGCAATCCAACCGTCCCCACCCGGAAAGTGCCCGGCATTGCTATTACCGTCCCAAGGACAAGAAAACCGGCCAGGGGCTCAGCCTGACCGTGGACACAATCCGTCGCCACCTCGAAGGCGAAATCACCATCGGCTTCTACCCGATCAACCCCGCTAACCAGTGCTCGAAGTGGGTGGCCATCGACGCGGACTATCAGAATTCACTCGCAGATCTCCTCAAGCTCAGCTTCTACCTCAGGCAAGANNATCTACGTTTGCGGCCTTGCCCTGCAGTTGAGTATCCCGGTCAAGGGAGGCAGGCAGGATGGAATCGAGGTTTTCCCCAAGCACGATGCAGTGAAGCCCGGCAGGTACGGCAATGCTATCCGTGGGCCGCTGGGCATTCACCGTGGCGCTTCTCAACGCTTTTGGTTTGACAGTGCCGGCGAAGACCTTGAGAAGCAGATGTGCTACCTGAATTCGCTTCCCAAGATGACCAGTGACCAGCTTGCCCGATTGATTGCCGGGAAGGCCATCCCACCTCAGCTCATGTCACCAGAGCCGAAGGCTGAACCGGAGATCAGGCGACACGTGTGTGGGCCAGAATTCCGAATCCTCGATCACATCAACACCAAGCTCCGCACAGTTGGGCACAACAATGTGACCCGCTGCCCATCCTGCGCTGAAGAGGGGCACGACCGCAGCGGAGATAACCTCTCGATCTCGATCGAGGACCCTCGCAAGTACATCTGCTGGGCCGGCTGTACGAGCGACATGATTCGGGCGGCGGTGGGCTGCCCGCGACCAGTCCAACATGCCTTATACGGGCAGAAGAAGGAGGCATCGAATGTCGAAATACAGTGTCAATCAGACGGTCTTACGCGAGGAGAAATACCTCGTGGAGGCGCTGAAGGAGATGGGCTACGAGGTTGAGGTCCACCCCGAGGGCGTCAACCTGAACTCGTACTATTCGGAACAAGAAGCAAAGGCCGCAAACATTATTCTACGGCGCCAGCACCTTCGCCTGGCCTATGGCGATATCGGGTTTACGCGTCAGCCGGACGGTCAGTTCGCAATGGTCAAGGATGAACTGGACGAGTACCGGGGCTACGGAGCCAAGTGGCTTGGTCGCGTTCAGCAGCTCTACAAAGAGAAGCAGACCTTGGCCATGGCGAGGGCAAAGGGTTATACCCTGAAAGGGCGGGAAGTCATCGAAACCTCGGGAGGGCAGCAGGTGCGACTCCAATTTGT
>PMYF01000127.1 GCA_003171295.1 Acidobacteriota bacterium
GGCCCCAGGCGCGCCTGCGCGTCCCCATAGCTGGGCGCCACATCAAAGTAGTTGATGCCGTGGTCAACCGCCTCCGCCACGATATTGTTGGCAAACGACTGGCTGTTGTTCATCACCACGATCCCACCAAAGCCCACGATGGAAAGCTCTTCGCCGGTCTTTCCCAGCTTCCGCCTCGGAATGGGCTTCGCTTTATCCCCTGCATCGGACGCCTCAGCGATCGGGGTGAGAATCCTGTCTGAGGCTGCCAGTCCTGCTGCCGCCGTCGTTCCCTTTTTCAGAAAGTCACGCCTGTCCATAGCTTACCTCCGCTGAAGACAGTTAGAAGCCCTCATTAACCATCAAAAATGCCTCTCGTATTTCTTCTAACACTGTTGGAGTCGCCCGTCAATGTCTACCCACGACTTCAGGGAGGAGAGAATGCAGAAGCTTCGTCTAAATGCGCCCGCCAGCGTGGTGGCGGATTACTTCCGCCTCTTCGTGAACCGGCGTGCTTACACCCTCCAGTCCAACCGGCCGCACCCGGAAAGTGCCCGGCATTATTACTATCGGCCCAAGGACAAGATAACCGGCCAGGGGCTAAGCCTAACACCTGACACAATTCGCCGCCACCTCGAAGGCGAAATCACCATTGGCCTCTACGCCATCAACCCTGCAACCCAATGCTCAAAGTGGGTGGCCATCGACGCGGACTATGAGGATTCCCTCGCGGACCTCCTGAAGCTTCGCTTCTACCTCAGGCAGGATGGGGTGGATTCAGCTCTTGAGAATAGCCACCGGGGCGGACATCTCTGGATATTCTTGGCGGAGCCGCTCCCAGCGCGGGATTGCCGGATCTACGTTTGCGGTCTTGCCTTGCGCTTGGGTATCCCGGTCAAGGGAGGCAGGCAGCGGGAAGGAATCGAGGTCTTCCCCAAGCATAATGAGTTGAAGCCCGATAGGTACGGCAATGCCATTCGTGGACCGTTAGGCATTCACCGGGGCGCAGCTCAGCGCTTCTGGTTTGATGATGCCGCTGAAGGTCTTGAGCAGCAGATGTGCTACCTGAATTCACTTCCCAAGATGACCAGTGACCAGCTTGCTCGGTTGATTGCCGGGAAGGCCATCCCACCTCAGCTCCTGTCACCAGAGCCAAAGGCTGAAGCGGTGATATGGAAACCCATGGGTGGGTCCGAATTCCGCATTCTCGACCACATCAACACCAAGCTCCGCACGGTGGGGCACAACAACGTGACCCGCTGTCCATCCTGCGCCGAAGAGGGGCACGACCGCAGCGGAGATAACCTCTCGATTTCGATTGAGGACCCGCGCAAGTACATCTGCTGGGCCGGGTGTACGCGGGACATGATTCGAGCGGCGGTGGGCTGCCCGCGACCAGTCCAACATGCCTTATACGGGCAAAAGAAGGAGGCATTGAATGTCGAAATACAGTGTCAATCAGACGGTCTTACGCGAGGAGAAATACCTCGTGGAGGCTCTGAAGGAGATGGGCTACGAGGTTGAGGTCCACCCCGAGGGGGCGCAGCTGAACTCGTATTACTCGGAACAAGAGGCAAAGGCCGCGAACATTATCATCCGGCGCCAGCACCTTCGCGGGGCCTATGGCGATATCGGGTTTAGCCGCCAGTCGGACGGTCAGTTCGCAATGGTCAAGGATGAACTCGACGAGCACCGTGGCTATGGGGCCAGGTGGCTTGGTCGCGTTCAGCAGCTCTACAAGGAGAAGCAGACCTTGGCCATGGCGCGGGCAAAGGGTTACACCCTGAAAGGACGGGAAGTGATCGAAACCTCGGAAGGGCAGCAGGTGCGACTCCAATTTGTCGCGCGGAGGTAAATCACCATGAAAGAGAAAACGATAACGATCACCATCGACGAGCGTGGAAATTCAACCCTCGATCTGAACGGTTTTGCCGGCCAAGGCTGTGAAAAGGTATTTGATGACTTCCGTGGTGGGGACATGGTGAAAATGGAACGGAAGAAGCCTGCCTATTACACCGGCCGCGTGATCGAGCAAGAGAAAAGCCAGCGCTGAAGGAGAATTGCCATGCTGCTTCATGCGTTGATTCCCGCAAGCCGCGCTAATGGGCCAGGTTTACGCGGCGTGGTGTTCTTCCAGGGATGTACCCTTCGTTGCCGAGGCTGCTGGAATCCTCAATCCCATCCATTTTGTGGCAGCGAAATGACAGTCGATGCTGTTGCTCGTGAAGTGCTACGGGCACACGCCGCACATTCCTTGGAAGGCGTTACCTTTTCCGGTGGCGAGCCCATGCAGCAGGCGGATAGCTTGCTCGGTTTAATGCACAGCCTGCGCAGGCAAGCCCCCGACCTAAGTTTCGGTATGTTCAGCGGCTACGCGGAACACGAGCTCACCAAAGGTCAATATTGGGTCCGGGGCAATGATTCCTCCAAACGACGCCGGAAACATCTCTGGCAAGAGATCCGTGCGTGTCTCGACTTCGCCATCCTCGGGCGTTTCGATCAGGCTCAGCCAAGCAATATGCCGCTCCGTACAAGCCCTAATCAGGCCCTGCGGCTATTCACCAACCGCTATACTCCTGCCGATTTCAGCGAGCAGTTGACTGAGGTCAGCATCAAGGAAGACGGCAAGTTGGAAATCACCGGATTCCCCACTCTGGGCTTGCCCTGGTAAGACCCACCTTCGGCTTCCCCCATTACTTTTCCGTTCAAAAGTCCTTTGTTGAAAGGAGCGCGCACATGATTCGGTCTATGGAGGAGTTTACGTCGGCGTTCCAGGCCGCACGGTGTGTCTCAACCCCGCTTGTGGCCATACGTACTGCGGACCCCGCCAGCACCACCCATTTCATCAGCGAAACCCTCAAGCAAGGCCGCAACATTCCGCCGCTGCTCGGTTGGGATATTGTCCGCGGCCTCTATGCAATCGGCCGAGATAGCGGCGACGAACTGGCACGCGTTCTGGGCGAACGTCAAGCTGCGACCATTGGGCCGGTCGATGCTCTGTTATTGGCCCAGCAGCTTGGCGAGGACGGGCTCCTGCTCTACTCGAACGCTCACCGCTTCTGGAATGACCCCGGAGTGATGCAAGGGATCTGGAACTTGCGAGATTCATTCAAGGCGACGGGCCGGATGTTGATATTACTGGCAGCACCCGGCGCGACGCTACCGCAGGAATTGGGTCAGGACGTTCTCATTCTCGATGAGCCTCTGCCGTCAACTTCTCACCTGGAGCAGATCGTTCGGGAGACCTTCAACGCGGCCAATCTGGATGAGCCCGAGCAGCCGGTGATCGTTAAGGCGGTAGATGCCCTGATTGGGTTGGCGGCATTCCCGGCAGAACAGGCATTGGCGATCTCATTAGTTAAGCGCCATCTCGATACAGAAGACCTCTGGGAGCGCAAGCGCCAAATCATTGAGCAGACACCAGGCCTGTCGGTGTGGCGGGGCGGGGAGACCTTTGAGGACATTGGCGGGGTTGAGAACGTCAAATGCTTCCTGCGAGCGGTCCTCGCTGGCATCGACCCTCCCCGCGTCGTCGTGTTCATTGATGAGATTGAGAAGGCGTTTGCGGGGACCGGTACCGACCTCTCGGGGGTAAAGACGGAGATGACGGGGACGATCCTGACGTACATGCAGGACCGCGAGGCAGATGGAGTCGTGTTTGTCGGTCCAGCCGGGGCAGCTAAAAGTGCAGCCGCAAAGGCCACGGGCGGTACCGCGGGAATCCCCACGATTGCTTTCGACTTGCCGGCCATGGAGAGCTCTCTGGTGGGTGCTTCGAACGAACGGCTGCGCACAGCGCTCCAGATCATTGACGCAGTTTCGCAAGGGCGGATGCTGTTCATTGCGACTTGCAATTCCATTGCGAGCCTTCCACCCGAATTGCGCAGGCGTTTTACGCTGGGGACGTTCTTCTTCGACCTGCCCACGGCCGGTGAGCGGGAGACAATCTGGGGAATCTACCTCAAGAAGTACAGCGTATCGGGCGAGCAACCGAACGACGAAGGCTGGACCGGTGCGGAAATCAAGGAATGCTGCCGGAAAGCACATCGCCTGGGAATAACTCTCGCCCAGGCATCGCGCTACATCGTGCCGGTTGCACGTTCCGCGGCTGAGCAGATCAAGGCACTGCGCCAAATGGCGTCCGGGAAGTTTATCAGCGCCTCCTCGCCAGGCGTGTACCGCTACGAAGAGGAATCTGCTGCGGCTGGCCGGCGCGTCATCCGGGACTTGGGCGGGCCGCTCACCGTCATGCCACCCTCGAAATCAGAGGTCTGAAGGTCTCTTGCCAGGGTATTGGGTTAGTCTGCTCAATTTCAAGCTTGCGCGTTCTTTTCAGGCATTGGACCCATTAGGTGGTTAGAAGGGCTGTACTCGCGACCTATCGTGTGGCCAAACATCAGACATGACACTATCCAGGAAAGCGACTTCACAGGCGGAATCCGATCAGGATGCCACCGATCACCCAGAAATCATTGGCGGGAAGAGGGTTTCGCGACGGGAATCCGATGATTCCGGTCCCCGATCACCGACGCTGCGAACTTAGGCGCGCGGTCGTGCGCTGCCCGGCCCGACAAAGGCGGTGTAGATTTGTCGGGCCAAACCTTCCGCTGCCGCTTTCACCTGGGGCGAGGGCGGGGAACCGTGGTCAAACTGCGCCCCCTCGATTCCGTAAACTTGCAGGGATTTGGGGACGCGGTCCAGCGCCCGAGCCAGCCGAAGCGCCTCAGCCACGCCGAGGCCGTGGGTTGAGGGTGAAGGGCGGCTGGTGGTGGGTGGGATTCCATCCCAGTGATGAATGGTGCCGACGGGTGCGCCAGTGACGACGGCATCCAGCAGGATCAGATCATCCTCGTCTTCCCAGGCGTTCAATAGCGCGGTGGCTTCCCCGGTGCAGGTGATGGTTTTTGCACCGAGGGCCTCGATGCCCAGTTCACGGAGCCGCTCCACTACGAGAAATGCAACTCCGTCATCTCCCCGGTCGGGGTTTCCACAAGCGATGATTTGCATGCTTTCGCCCTGCCCGGGGCGCTAGCGCTGGATTTCCAGTTTGAGAAAATGTGTCGCGCAGGAGATGCAGGGATCGTAGTTTCGGATCGCCTGCTCGCACTTCCATGTCGCCTCCTCTTGCGGCCACGCCACCAGCCGCGCAGCGTACTCGCGCAAGTCGTCTTCAATGCGCCTCAGGTTCTGGGAGGTGGGAGGCACGATTTTAGCGGTCACGACGAGCCCCTGATCATTCAGCGCGTAGCGGTGGTATAGGATGCCGCGCGGCGCCTCGGTGACGGCCTGGCCCGTCCCCGCGCGCACGGGCACTTCCACGTGCGGTGCGGCGGGAGGCTCGTACTCGGAGATTGCCCGCAGGGCCTCGGCACAGGCAAACACCAGCTCGACGGCCCGCACC
>PMYF01000426.1:0-142 GCA_003171295.1 Acidobacteriota bacterium
TTTTCTCCCGCATACTCGCGTGCCTCTTGAAAGTTGTGGCGCAAACAGTATCTAATAGGTAGGCCTGAACATATTTTATGGAGGAGGATGGCATGACGAAAATGACGGTGAACAATAATGGGCCAGTGCTCGTGGAAGGCGA
>PMYF01000426.1:242-1945 GCA_003171295.1 Acidobacteriota bacterium
CGGCAATAGAATCAATCCGGCGGTGACGACGTAAAGTCGCCGCTACTACGTGATTTTCAGTGGCGACGTAAAGTCATCGTTTCATGTTTTTCAGCACCCTGCTAAACATTACGGCCCCTGCCGCCAAGTCCCAACGTCGGGGAGAAGTCCGAAGGTCGTTTTCTTCAACCAGGGGGTATACGCGTGCGAATGGCCATCTGCTTTGCCCTGTTCCTCGCAACGGTCAGCATGGGGGCTCGTGCACAATCCTCCGCCTACCGGAACTCGCATTTATTGATCGAGCCGCGGGAACTTGCCGAAATCCTGGCGAGCCCCGCCGTGCGATTGCTGGATGTACGGACTGCGCAGGAATACCAGCAAGGGCACCTCCCGGGAGCCGTCAACCTGCCTGCTCCGGCCACGGATGACCTTGAGGCGAACCGTCAAGGGTTTCCCCTCTTCCCCCCCCACGCCCAGGAATTGTTCCGCAACGCGGGCATCAACAATTCCTCGCGAGTGGTCCTCTACGACGACGAGGGCAATCGATTTGCTGCCCGGGTGTTTTATGTCCTGGAGTTTTTCGGGCAAACGCACGTGCAGGTATTGAACGGTGGCATCAGAAACTGGCAAAACCAGGCGCACGCGATCACCCGAGACGCGCCGAGCGTCGCGCCGGGTGACTTTGCGCCGGCGCCCCGGAATTCCCTGCTTGCCACTTCCCATTGGGTGGCTGAACACCTGAAGGACGCCAAAGTCAAGTTAGTGGATGCCCGGACTCCGGCTGAATACCGCGGGGAAAAGGTCCTGGGCCCGCGCGGCGGTAGAATCCCGGGGGCGGTCAACATCGAGTGGACGCAGATGATCAATTCGGGCGACGTTAAGACGTTCCTGGATGCGACTGCGATCGAGAAGATATTTGCCAACGGCCGTGTGAGCCGCGAACAGGAAGTAGTTCCTTACTGCCAGATGGGGATGCGAGCCTCCGAGATCTACTTGGCGCTTCGCTTGCTGGGGTATCCCCACATTCGCCTGTACGACGGGTCCTGGGAAGACTGGAGCGCTGTGCCGGACCTGCCGGTTGAGAAGTGAGCCAGCCTTTGCTGAAGAACTCGCTGGCCCTGTCCTGCTGAGATGGCCGCCGCGGAGGTACTTCGGGGTATCCCGGAGCGGAGGGTGCGGTGCCGCGCGCGCATTCCCCCCCCTCGCGCGGAGGTTTGTGGCTTTCGCCAACCGCAAGCGCTGTAACAGCTTAAGGGGGCGGATTCGGCGACCTTCCGTCCGTTGACTTGAGGAGGGGCGTGTGTTACGTTTGCCGGCAGTCCACCAAACTGGCTAGGTCGTTGGAGCGTGTAGATGGCCGGGAGCAAAGCCAAGGCACTGCAAGACGCTGAGAAGTCTGTAGCTCAGGGCAAGATTCCCCAGGCTATCCGACAGTACCTGGAAATCCTCGACAATGACCCCTCCGATTTGACTCTATTCAACACGATAGGCGACCTCTACATCCGCGAGCGAAACATCACGGACGGCTTAAGGCAATTTCACCGCCTGGCTGAGGCATACGTCCGCGAGGGGTTCAACGTCAAGGCCATTGCGATCTATCGGAAAATTTCCAAGGTCGATCCCCACTCCGTAGAGGTGCTCCTGAAACTGGCAGAACTCTACCAGTTCCAGGGTTTGAGCCGGGAGGCGCGAGAACAGTATCTGCAGGCAGCAGATTTCTTCAA
>PMYF01000426.1:1997-2521 GCA_003171295.1 Acidobacteriota bacterium
CGCAAGGAACTGCCGGCGGCCGAAACCGCGTTGAAGAAAGCTGCGGAACTGGACCCGAAGAATTCCAAGATCACTCTGCTGCGGGCTCGCATGGCCATGTCACGCGAGCAACCGGAGGAAGCCGAGAAGATCCTCAGTTCCTCACCGGATCTGGCCGCGGACCCCGCGAGCAAACAGATCCTGCTGGAGTGCTACTTTGCCTCGGGCAAGCACTCCCAGGCAGAAGCGCTGGTGCTGGAGGTCTACCGCGCGAATCCGTCGGACTTTGCGCCGGTCTCCAACTTCGTGGGGCTCTGCCTGGAAAAAGGTGACGTTGACTCGGCGTTCCAGTGCCTCTCGCAGCTCGCGGAGGAGCTGATCGAGCAGGCCAATACGGGTCCCTTGATGGAAGCCCTCCGCAGCGTGTGGAACAAGGCTCCCCAACATCTTCCCACGTTGGAATTGATTTACCGGATTTGCGAGCGGACGACGGATGAGTTCAGCTTGCCGGAGATCCTGGAGGCGCTCGGTCATGCCTACGTTCA
>PMYF01000290.1:0-5568 GCA_003171295.1 Acidobacteriota bacterium
CCAGGGTTCAGTCAAAGTCCGCTGGGGTTGAAAAAAAGCCCTCACCTGCCCTCCTCCGTCGGGCACCCTCTCTCCTGAGAGAGGGCCATTATTTTGATTTCTATCCCCCTCCCGGGGGGAGAGGGTGTCCCGC
Source organism: Acidobacteriota bacterium (assembly GCA_003171295.1). Taxonomy (GTDB): domain Bacteria; phylum Acidobacteriota; class Terriglobia; order UBA7540; family UBA7540; genus Bog-366. The sequence continues at coordinate 134 of PMYF01000290.1, forward strand.
ATGTCGGGACGGGTGAGGGGTCTCTTCGCTGGTGATGCATGCATGGCTTTGGAGGTTTGCGACACCCGCGACTTTGACGGAACCGCGGGCTTCGCCCGGCCTGACGCCACACCGGGCAAGGAATTGTGCTAAGATGATTTCAGGAATGATCGAGGATGTTGTATAGGGCTCATCATGCTGCGGACCGTGAATCGGTCCCTTTTCGACGGGGCTGCTACGATGACAGCTCTTTCTCTACGCGGGGTTTCCCGACTGGGGCTCGTGGCGATTGCCTTGGTGATTCTCATGGGGACGCGGGCGAGGTGTGCCGGGGAGGATGAGAAAACCAACTCCGCCCCCCCGCCCAGTGCACAGGAAGGGGGACGCGTCACGGTCCGGCAGCCTCCCATCCATGTTGCCCCTTTGCAAGTCGACGTGAACCTGGTCGTGGTCAACGTCACGGTTACCGACCCCTACGACCGCATCGTGACCGGCCTCGACGAGGAAAACTTCCAGGTTTTTGACGAAAAGGTAGAACAAAAAATCGTGGCCTTTTCCACCGAGGATGCTCCCATTTCCGTCGGCCTGATCTTTGACAGCAGCGGCTCCATGGGGGACAAAATTCAGAAGTCCAAGGAAGCAGCCCTACAGTTTTTCAAGACATCCAACCCTCTGGATGAGTTCATGCTCATCAGCTTCGCCGATCGGCCAGACCTGATCACAGGGTTCACCGCGAAGTTTGAGAACCTGCAAGACCGGCTGTTGTTTGTGAAATCGGGAGGGAAGACCGCGCTTCTGGACGCGATTTATCTGGGCTTGAGCGAGATGAAGAAGGCCACCACCAACCGCCGCGCGCTGCTGGTCATTTCCGACGGTGGTGACAACCACAGCCGTTACACGGAGAATGACATCAAGCGCGCCGTGAAAGAGTCCGACGTGCAGATCTATGCCGTCGGGATCTTTGAGCCGCTCTCCTCCCGGGGTCGCACGCCGGAGGAAGCCGGCGGTCCCGGCTTGCTTGCCGAACTCTCGGAAGTATCGGGCGGCCGCCTGTTCAGTGTGGAAGACGCCAATGAACTGCCTGACATCGCGGAGAAGATCTCCATCGAACTGCGCAACCAATACGTGCTGGGCTATAAGCCCTCGAACCTGATTCGCGACGGCCACTGGCGGCGCATCAAGGTCAAGCTGAACCCGCCCAAAGGCTTGCCCCCTCTCCAGGTTTACTCTCGAACTGGGTACTATGCACCGACACAATAAAATTCACGGCCGAACCCCGCTCCTCGGGAGGGGATTCCTCGCCGTTCTGCTCTGCTCACCCTTCGCCCTGGCTGCCCAAGCGCCTCAGCCGGCTACCCCCGGCACACCGCAGGCTGCGAAAAAGGGCAAAGAATACACCATCAATGTGGACGTCAGCCTGGTCGTCCTGCACGCCACGGTACTCGACAAGAAAGGGCACATGGTGAATGACCTCGGCCAGACGGACTTCCGCGTCATGGAGGACGGGGTTGCGCAGAAGCTCTCCGTGTTCAGCCACGCCGATGTTCCCGTCACCCTGGGCATCGTCATCGACGACAGCGGCAGCATGAAAGAGAAACGCCAGTCCGTCAATGCCTCCGCGGTCACCTTTGTCAAAACCTCCAATCCCCAGGACCAGGTCTTCGTGGTGAACTTCAATGATGTGTATTACCTCGACACACCTGGTGACTTTGCAAGTAATATTGAAGACTTGAAGTCCGCGCTCGACAAGATCGATTCGCGCGGGGGCACGGCACTGTACGACGCCGTCTATGCTTCCCTCGACCACCTGAAACTCGGTAACCGCGACAAGAAGGTTCTGCTGGTCATCACCGACGGAGAGGACAACGCCAGCCACTACACCTTCGACGAGCTGATGGCCCGGGCGCAGAAATCCAACGCGGTCGTCTACACCGTCGGACTGCTCGGCTCCGAGGAGCCGGGTGGCCTGTTCAAGATCCACGGCGGCGAAGCACACCGCGCCGCCAAAGTCCTCGAGAGGATCGCCGATGCGACAGGCGGAGTACCCTACTTCCCCAAGTCACTCGACGAGGTCGAGAGCACCTGCCGTCAGATCGCCCACGACATTCGCAACCAGTACACGCTCGCCTACTACCCTACCAACGCCAAAAAGGACGCCACCTTCCGCAATGTCCGCGTGGAGGCCTTCCTGCCCCGCAGCAACGCCAAGCTGGTGGTTCGCACTCGCCCCGGTTACTATGCGCCAAAGTCGGGAACCCCTTCCGCCGCTGTCCCGAGTCAATGACCGGGCGCACCCCCGCATGGCCGGGAGCAATCAATTCGTCAATTCCCCGCGTTACTTGCGCGCAGGAACGATTTCCGACAATTAGATAGTCTCCGTAAAAGAGTTGGTAGCCACGACGAGCGTCCATCTCGTCGTGGGCGTTTTAGAAGGATTTCAGCCTTGCAGGACATTTGATCTCGACGAACCCACGGCAAATCGCAAAACGGATTTGCCGTGGCTACCACGTCCCCCGCGGAAAGCGGGTCGTAGGGGCGGCTCGCGAACCGCCCATCCTCGATCCCGCGCTACGCTTGCTGGCGCGACACTGCTCCCCGCCAGGCGCCTGCGCGATCCCCCACTCAGCGCCGCGCGCCGGGGGGATGGGACGTGAGGCGCTCGATCTCCCTCCCCGCGCGTGCCGCTGCCCCTCCCTGCACGCGGCGAAAGGCCGTGAGGGCGCCGGCCGTGTCGGCCCGCCCTTCCAGCACGTAGCCGAGCAGCAGGTTGGGGTCGTCGTCGGAAGCGAGGCTGCGCACCGGCAACTCCGGGGGAAGTGGGGGTGGGCGGAAGTGCTCGAGCAGCCGCCGATTAACCGCCCCGGTGTCATAGAGCGCCGTGTTCCCCTTCGGGGTCTGATACTCTAGGTAGGGCCGGTCATCGCTGGAGACGAAATCCGCCGGCAGGCCGCTCACGCGGTGCAAAACGCCCGTCGCTTCGCGAAACGAGGAATCGTAAAGCATCAGTTCGCCGAGCAGGGACCACAGGCTGGGAATATCGAGCGCCGCAAGCTCCTTCGCCACGCCCGGCAGATTGTCCAGCGCCGCCACCTGGCGCGCGTCGCATTCCAGCGGACCGGGGGAAGCAATCAGCAGCCCCTGCTCCTCCCCCAGGAAAAACGCCACATGCGGGAACACTTGCGCCGCCGTGTTCAGGATCACCAGCAGGTCCTGCGGCCGCATGTGATGGATCTGCACCCACTGTTGCAGCACGCCACCCTCCGTGAGGTGGTCCCGGCAAAGTGCGTAGAATTCCCGATTGTACAGGTCAGCTTCGCCGCTGATCCAGATGGAGGAGATTTCGATGGTGATGAGGTCGTAGCGCTCGCGTCCCAGCAGCAGGAAATTCCGCCCGTCGGCCACGCTGAGCGCTACGCGCGGATCACGGTCGAACACGCCGGCGTTCACATCCTCGAACCACTGCCGCGCGGCCTCGACCACATGCGGGGCAATTTCCACCACGTCAATCTTCTGAAAGGGGAACAGCGACACTACCCGCAGGGTGTTGCCCGTGCCCAGGCCGATCACCAGGGCGCGCTCAAAGCGCGGCGTAAACAGAGTGGGCGTCAGGGCGAAGCGCGCCTGGGCGGGGATTTCCCCGGTGTTATTCCCCTGGAATTTTCCGTTGGAGAGCATGGTGCGCGTCCGCCCGCTGGAGATGACCGAAGTCAGGCCCCCCTGCACATCCTCGGCAACGTAGAGCACGCGGTCGACCGCCCACCCCTGGTTAAAGTAAACGTAGGTTCCACGCGTCAGGCGGCGAGGGTCCCAGGCCGTGGAGTTCCCGCGCACCAGCAGCACCAGCGACGCCACAACCAGCCCCAGGATCCACCGGCGCGAACGGCTGAGCGGCACCAGCAACAAGGCAAATCCCAGTCCGAGCAGCAGGTTGAGCGTCGCCGCCGCCTCGAGCGTGGCTTGCGAGCCGAGGGCGGGAAGCACCAGGAAACCCGTCAGCACTGAGCCCAGCACCGTCCCCAGCGTGTTGGCGGCATAGACGCCCCCGACGCTCACACCGACGCCACCGGCCTCCGTGGCAAGATTAAGAAGCAGTGGAAAACTAATCCCCAAAAGCAGGCAGGGCAGAATCAGGAGATAAAACGAGCAAAGAAAGCGTAACAGCTCGGCGGCCACAAAACCCGCCGCTTCGTATTGCCACAGGGTCTCGACCTTCAGGGATATGAGGCCCGCCAGGAAGACAAACTCCGCGCTCAACTCAAAGACCTGAGCCCAGGGAACTCCCCCGCCGCGCCTCGGCTGGACGATTCTCCAGCCCACGTAAGCCATCCGTAACGCGATGAGCAAGCCGATACCGAGGGTGTCCCAAACCCAGGCGCGACGCAGCCCCTGCGCGAAAAGATCCGGCAGGTGATTCCACAGCGGCAAGGTGACAAAGACCGCCAAGCCCAGGAACAGTTGGGCCGCAGCTAGCGCCCGAGGCCAGAGTTGGGCGCGACGGAGATGGCGCGCCACCAGGTGCGCTCCCCCTCCCAGGCCGCAGAGGAAGGTGAACAGCATCACCCCGAAAGCATAGACGGTGTTTCCCACCAGAAAGCCGAGAGCATGCGTCCATACCACTTCGTAGGCGAGTGCCCCCACGCCGGTCAGGAAGGCGGCCGCCAGCAGCGCCCGGCGGCGCGGGTCGGCGCTCCTTGCCGCCGCGGGCGCGGCCGGGAGTCCCACGGCCTGACTTCCCTTCCACTTCCACATCGTCACACCCAGGAAAATCGCCCCATTCACCCCGCACGCCAGGTAAATGGTTCCCCGCACCCCCAGCACAGGCATCAGCAGGTAGGTCGACGCCAGGGTGCCGGCCGCGGCCCCCAGCGTGTTCCAGGCATAAAGGCGATCGATCAGGGGCTGGAATTCCTCCACGGCGCTCGCCAGCACGCGGGCCAGCACCGGCAGAGTCCCGCCCATCAGAAAGGTGGGAACCACAATCGCCACGGCCGCCAGTCCGAAACGAACCACCGTGAGTGACCCCATACCCAAGTGCAGCGCGTGGTAGAGCCCCACGTAAGCTTTGGTCAACAGCGCAAACAGTCCCGGGATGAACAGGCAGTACACCCCCACCAGCAATTCCAGCGTGCCGTAGGTCGCGAGGCTCGCACCGCGGCGGTCCACCCAGCGGCCCAGCGAGTAGGCGCCCAAGGCCAGTCCACCCAGAAACGCCGCCAGCACAGTGCTGACCGCGTGTGCGGTATTCCCAAAGGTGTAGGTCAACAGGCGCGTGAAGATCGTTTCAAAGATCAGGCTCGAGGCGCCGGAAAAGAAAAAGAAAATGGGGAGAAAACGGAGGGACGGAGCAGAGCCAGGGGGCGGATTCGGCAAGCCAGCCTTTATCGATGACATTCCTCAACTCAGCGCGGAAAGTGGGACGACTGCGCCAACCTGCCCGTCCCTTATAACCGATTCCG
>PMYF01000290.1:5672-8239 GCA_003171295.1 Acidobacteriota bacterium
GTGGCGCGGCGTTGGACCACCCACGTCGTCGGCCAGCCTCAGGCCACCGAGGCCATCCTGCGCCTCCTGCAGCGAATTGAAGTGCAGGCCCGGCAGCCGCGCCGGACCATGGGCTCAGTGCTCCTGCTGGGGCCTCCGGGCTGCGGGAAAACTCATTCCGTAGAGGCACTGGCCGAAGTGCTGCTGGGCAGTCCCAACGCCCTGCTCAAAATCAATTGCGCCGAGTACCAGCAGCAACACGAAATCGCCCGCCTGGTGGGCGCTCCGCCGGGGTATATCGGTCATGCCGACACGGAACCTGTCTTCACCCGCGAAAACCTCGAGCGGCACCGCACGCCCGAGTTTCCCTACACNNGACCGCGCCGATCTGAACGACGGCCGCAACCGAAACGTGGACTTCTCCTCCTGCCTGTTCTTCTTCACCAGCAACATTGGGTCCAGAGAAAGCCTGCGCGCCACCTTGCCCTCCGGCTTTATCCCGCAGACGGCGGAAGAAGACACCAAGGCACGCCACTTTCAAAATGTGTCGTTGCGCGCGCTCAAGCGCCACTTCCCGCCGGAATTCCTCCGCCGCATTGAGGAGACGATTGTCTTCCACCCCCTCCGTCCGGCTGATTTGAAGAGAATCCTCGACCTGGAACTGGCCAAGGTCAATCGGGTCTTCCTGCAGCACCCATCCACTCCCTTTCAGGTCGAGTTCACCACGGGCGCCAAGTCGCTGCTCCTGAACCACGGCTGCGACACCGAGTATGGGGCCGCACACCTCCAGCGCACTCTGGCTTGCGAACTTCAGGATCCTCTCTATCGCCTGATGGCCACGGGGCAAGTACAGGCGGGTGACCACTTGGGCGTCTTTGCCAAAGGGCCGGATCTCGTTTTCCGGAAGGGCTAGTAGACTTGATATTCGGAACTCGACTATTTGAGTCAAGTCTGCCGAAGCCATTGCGACGGCAAGACCCCTCACCCGGCCGCCGTTGGCGGCCACCCTCTCCCCTCGGAGAGGGCGGGATTAGCGTGTACGCGAGCCCTTTGCAGCCCTCTCCCCTTGCGGGAGAGGGTGGACCGCGTAGCGGGCCGGGTGAGGGGTCACGGATCGCCAGTCTGAGGTGAAACCTCGCTAGGCATTGATGGGGTTCGCGACCCCAGGCGAAAGCCCCTTGCGGTATCGCCAGGATAACCGCAAGGTAAGCCACGGCCACGAACATGTAGCGGTCCTAAAAGAACGGTCGCCATAACCTGGACATGTGGTCAATCCACGCACGATGCCGTGAAGAGGCAATAGTCAATTGACCCCACGAGCGCGGGCGGGCACGAAAAGCCGCGGACCTCGCACCGCAGAGGTCCGCGCTATGCTCGCTGGGAGTGGGATAACTCTCGCGACCGCCTCTGAGCTACGCAAGGCTCTGACCGGCCTCCCTCTTGTCTGCACCTGTCGGCTTCCTCCGCTTTGGGTAACCGTTCCACAATCTCGTGAAATCCGACTCCTGTATGAGGTCAAACCGTACCATCTCGTCGGCCCCAGGAACACAAATGCCTTTCACAATTATCTGGGTGTCTCCGTCGGCAGGAAGTGAACGGATTCCCTTAAGCCCAGGCGACGGTGTCCACACCAGTTCACGACCGGCATAGTCGATACACGTTACTCTTGTGCGGTCATAGATATCCTTCTCAATCGACTTCATTACAAAGACCGTCGGCACAAATCCTACAGTCTCAAGGCGCCTTATTGTTTTCTCGAGCACGTCGCAGCACGTCCCGATATCTTCTTTCGTGGGAAAGGCTTCGGAAGTGTGATCGATTCGGTTTCTCACGCTAAGAATAGGGTTCTGCTGTAAAGTTCGTCCCGTGTCCCCAATGACTTCCAAGGCCGACGTACGGTCAGCAGCCGGGAGGTCACACGCAAAGTGTGTATGACGATAAGGGAATGTTTCAAGGTCCGTCGCCCCAACGAAGTGCGGGTATAGGACTCTTGGCCTTGCGTATTCCTCCGCATGCTCGACCAGGGTCTGAACGTGCTTTTCGAGCGCCAAAAACCCGTTAATCAACGGGAATAGGGTATTGCGACCATTCGAGGCGAAATTTACTGGTCCCTCTGTCGTGGTAATAACACCACTCAATTCACTTGCGACTAGGGCCCTTGCGCAATCGATGGTCAACTCGTGCTTGGCGCCAAAATGATCGGCGATTAACAACCACGTAGTGAAACAAAGGGTTAGGTCGAGAATTTCTTCTAGACTGACGAACAAATTGACACCAGCGCTTCGAATGGTAGCTTTCCACTGCTCGGGTTCGTTGAGCCCACTCTTGCTAATGCGACGAAAGTCCTCCAATCGGTCGTAGAAAGTCTGAATAGGAGACTCAATCCTCGGTCGCGAGAATCCAAGCTTCCAGAGCATCCGCTCATTGAGCCGCCGATCTTCGCTTTGAGACTGCGGAATTTTCAAGTGGGGTGCCCGAAGGTGAACCAGACTGGAACGAACCTTCTTCGGCGACACAAAGATCAGGTTCTGCAGGACAACTTCTGGGTCGAACTTGTTGATGTAGTGGAGGCCTATCCATTTCGCTCT
>PMYF01000203.1:0-1249 GCA_003171295.1 Acidobacteriota bacterium
GTTAAACAGCGCACCATACGGCTTGTCCGCAGGGAGGTCTTTCAAGGCGCGCCGAATCTCGTCTTCGTAATTCCACTGGAGGCGAAGAAGGGCCTTTAGATCGTTATCAAGTGCCACCAAACGGTGTAAGTCAACGCGCACTCGGCTGTGATGGTCGATCATGGCCCGTTGGCAGTGCGCGACTTCGAGAGCCAAGACGGCTGTGCTTGGACCGTTGCACGCGGCTGACTTTTCAATCTTCATAAACAAGATGTTAATGCGGTCAAGAATCTGTCCTGGACTCGGGTCGAAGAGTAGCATTATGCCGCCCCCAGGTACCGCTTCTTGAGCTGCTCGTACAGACACGTGGGCGCGTACGCGGCGTTGCGATCAAACCGGCTTCGAGACCATTCTGTGTGCCAGAGGTGAATCGCGTAACATTCCTCGGGAATCACGAACGGCGTCGCTTCCAACTGCTTGCTCCACTCCCACCAGGGCAAAGGAATGAAGAGCCGCGCGGGCTGCCACGGGAGATCAAACTTCAGGGCGGCCCGGGTCAAAATCTGCAACGCGTATTCCCAGTCCAGATTCTGATACGCCCGCTGGGTGAGATATTTCCTCAGTTCGTCAAACATCCAAGCCGCCACTGGCGAACCGGCTGGCAGCTTGAAGTGAGCATTGAACATCATCAATTGGTCTTCGGCACCCGCCCATCGAATATGCCGAACCAAGACGGTCTCGTCGGGAAAGTCAAAAGGCTTGAGGCAGACGCTGTCTGCATCGCACCACCACCCGCCCCGATCGAGCAGCAGCTTAACTCTAAATAGGTCCGCAAAATTTGCAAGATACGTGAACGGAGCGACCTCACTGATCGGCAGGATGTCTTCAGCATCCTTCACCACAACGCCCTCAGGAGGATTCGGAATCCCGCCAAAGGTTGCGTACGTGTACAGGTGGTACGGATGCCCGTTCTTAATATACGACGCCGCTGACAACCTCTCAAGGTTCGTCATCGGTCCCCACCACAAAGACTGAATGATATCAGACATGCACTCCTCCGAGTCGCTGTCTAACTGATTAGATCGCCTCGCCGCTTTGGCCATTCCGTGTCAGGCTTCAAGGCCACGCTGGCTCCGAACTTCCCGGCAGGCGCGTCCCAGTACAGGGCAGCGATGCCGCCCGGGCGGACCACGACCGCCTTGTGGTCGCCTTCGACCACCTGGCCAACCTCGTGCACGATGCTGGAGTGCCCGAGCACCAGAACCGGTTT
>PMYF01000203.1:1273-6189 GCA_003171295.1 Acidobacteriota bacterium
ATGGCCTGATTCTCTTTGCTACGCGGCTGACCAGAAAGGTCCCCCACATCCAAAGGTCGGAGAGAGGACGTGGGACGAGCTATAAGGGCGGGCAACCCATGTTCAGCGCGCTCTTCATTGATGATCCGCAGGGTCTCCTCGGTACGCGTCATGTCCGACATGATCACATACCGGCAGAGGTCTATGCTCTCAAAAAACTTCGCCATGGCGCGGGCGTCGCGGCAACCTGCCGCGTCTAAGGAGACGTCGCTCATGCCTCGATAGCAGTTCTTCGCGTTTAACTCCGTAGTGCCATGGCGCCCGAAGTAGGCAAGGACGACTCGATCACTCATTATTTGTACCCGCCTGCATTGGCCTTCTTGGCTTCGGAGATGGCGATAGCGACAGCCTGTTTCTGGCTCGTCACCTTGGGTCCCTTCTTGGAGCCGCTGTGCAGCTTCCCGGACCCAATCTCGTGCATGACCTTTGAGACCTTGGCCTTGCCGACCGGCTTCCGCCAAGGTTTACTTTTACCGGCGAGCTGCGCCCGTGCTGCGAGCGATCGGATTTTTTTTCGATCGTAGTGCGTAGCGGTGAGGTTCGGCATTCCTCCGGAGGTTGTTACTGACGCGCCACCCATTAGCGACCCTCACTCACAGGCGCCACAGGCTGACCACCCACGGCAGGTCCTGCCGGTGCCGCGCCCGGAGGCGGTCCCATGTTCTCAGCGACGTGCTGCGCCAACATCTGGTTTCCGTCCGATGCGGGCATCACGTGCTCTTCGGGCTCGGGCGTCTGCATCATGCCCTGCTCGTCCTCTTCGGGCTTGAAATGGTGCGTGATGATATGCCCGCCGTTGGCCGCGTGCCGAATGTGCATCTCGTGCACGTGACGCTTCTTGCTCGAACTCTTGGATTTCGACCCACCAAGGTGGACTGCTGCTCGGGATTTGTTCATGGTGATAATCCTCTCGCCTTTATGCAATTGATACGTGCCGGTCTTCGGTGCAGTGCCACCGTGTTTGAACGAGAGACCGGCAGCTTCTTGTCGATCTTCGTTTTCATTCAATTTCTCAACAGCGGGCATCGATGCTTCGGAGCCCCGCTTCCGTTCAAGATCACCCTGTGCGGCCACTAGGTCGGCCCGGGCGGACGGGTCAAGTCGTTTCCCCATCTTGGCAATGCGCTGGCCGCGCACCGTCGAGATTTCCGCACGTCGTTCCTCGGATGTTTTTTCTGCCATGGTGGTGTCCTCTGCTTTTACGGATGGTAAACTTTCAGCGTGGGGTCGAGCCACAGCTGGTATCCCTGCTCTGCGGCGTTCCTGCAGAATCCTACAATGGCCAAATCAGCCGGATCAAAGTGACAAGTTCGGGCCACCGCGCCGCGCATAACCAGGCAGGAGCCCGCTGACTGAATTTGAAATAATCCGTTAGGACTCGGCGGCTCCAGCAGTTCTTTATGATAGGGCGGGTAGCAGCCGTAGCTGTTTCCGTCAACTCCACGCAGCCCCCAGGTGTCATAGTGGTAGTCTGACCGAAAGCACATCGGCACCACTACATCAACGCCATACTTGCTTGTGTGCTCAATCAGCCGGAGCATCGTCTCAGGCTGCCAAGTCAGGTCGCTCTCAACGTAGAGGAAGATGTCGGTGTCAAACGATATCCGTTGAAGCACGCTCTCCCAAACAAAGGAGGATTGCCGCCAGCGCACAGTATTGTCAACCGAACCAAACAAAGGTCCACCGTGGGCGCAGGTCGTCACCGCGTCAAAAAACAAGCAATCTAGCAACGCGCGCGTACCATCTGTTGAGTCACCCTCGACCAGCAACAGTTCAAAGTCGTGCTGAGGCGCTGCAACGCGCAGGCCCATAATCTGGTCTAGGTAGCGGTAAATGTAACTTTCCGAATTACGGAAGATGCTGCCGATGGCTATTTTCATTATGGTCCCGGCACGTACCATGTGCTCACCAACAGGCAGTTGTGGATGGCGGCTTGAAAACTCACATAAGCATAAACCAGCCAAGGGAGCATTGCCAGCAGCGTCGCCACGCGACGATCGTACTTCTTGCCGATCTCCCAAATTACCCAGCCGGTCAGCCCGTAAAACACCAGCCACAAAAACTTTATTCCGATGCCGTGATGGAGATTGAAACTGAAATCCTGATTGCGCGTCAGCGGATTGGTTTCGTAAATATGGTGGTCTGCGCGACCGGCCATCCACGAACTCCAGGTGTCCGCAACCGAAGCTAACACGCACAGCAAGAAAGTTCCAACCGCTGTGCTGTTGAAAAATGCAAGAATACGCATTACTCTCCCTTCAATTCCTATAGTGCCTCTTTACAAGTTTTTATTGGTAACCCCAACAGGTCGACCTCTGGCACAGGCACTGGACGACTTACGGGCGGCGGTGCTGGCGTTGGCTGAACCGCAGGAATCGGCCTGGCGCGATGGGTCTGAAAGCCACGTAGACCTTTGAGGCGCGCGATCAGCTCAACGCTTTCAATGCGCCGCCCGGCTGCGACCCGCTCGTTGCGGGCGATCCGGTACAGTACATCGATCAGTTCACGATTACCTACAGAAATATATGTGCGCAACGTTCATCCTCGCTGCTCGTTACCCGAGCACGAAAAAAAAGAGTAGAGGCGGGGCTAATTCATTTGACTCTCACACGAGCCGCCCTAGCGCATTTATGAGGGGCTATGGTTGGCCAGAGGATGGCCGCGCAGCCCCGCCTCAATCTCGTTAGTCAGTTGTCGCCATCGTCGCGGTGAAGCTGGATGGACCCGACCCGCCGATCGCGCCGAGTTTGATGAACGTCCCCAGCGTGCCGGTGTAGGTCACGGTGATGGTCACCTCGGTTGCGGTGCCGATGTAGGCGCGCAATGCGGTGTCCGTGGTGGTGCTCTCAATTTCCAACAACACGTAAGCAGTGCCGTCAGAACTGCCAGCGGGGTTGCTCAGGTTGAACAACAGGTAGTTCCCGCCCGCCGTGCCCGCAGGCCCAGTGATGGGGTACGAATCGAACAGAGGCCGGACGATTCCGGCTAGAGCAATAGTAGACATGATGCACGTCCTTGTGTGGCTCACGCCACGAGTGAGTTATGCTAAAAACGGCGTGATGTCACACGCTAGTCGGAATCGTGAACGGTCGCAGCATAGGCGTAGCTTCCGTTATCCGTAACAGCCCCGATGTTGATGTACAACCCTGTTTGGGTGCCCGTCACGGTTAAGGTGACGTAGTCGTAGTTTTTCACCGCTTCCATCACGGATGGAGTTGTGGTGGCCTCGTGCTCAAAAAAGACCTTGGTGGTCCCCACCCCGCCACCAGCACTACCCTCCAAGGCGAACAAAAAGAAGTCGCCCAAATTTGCAACTCCCGTGGTGGAATTAACGGGGCGATAGCGAAACAATGGTCGAACAATTCCTGTGTATGCAGTCACGGTACACGTCCTTGAGTGGCTCACGCCACAGTAGATTATTTAGAAACCGGCGTGATGTCACACGCTGCGTACCGCCCTGTTAATCTTCCGTCGAAACAGTCGCGGTCCAAGTCACGACGCTGCCGCTGACCGAAGTACCTAAGTTCACAAACAGGGCCGCTCCGTCCCATCCGGTCACAGTGAGCGTAATTGCCGCCCCGCCAATTAAGGCGCGCATCTTTGATGTGGTCGTGGTGGTCTCGCGCTCCATGAAGACAACCTGGGAGCCAGAGGCACCCACGATCGAAAACAAAAAGAACTCACCACCGGCGACGCTGGAATAAATTGCTCCAGGTCCCGTGATGGGGAAAGAATCGTAAACGGCGCGTACAAGACCAACAGGTGCTAACGCTGTCATGGGACTACCCTCGTGTGGCTACGGCCACGGCTTGAAATTCACTGCATCGGCGCGATACCACACGCTGTCGACCGAGGAGATAGACTCAGCCCCGTCAAAGTTTGCCGGTAGCACAAGCAGTTGACATGAATGACCGCGTGCCGTGCTCCGTTCGGACAAATCCAAAACCACTTACCATTCTTGTAGCCTACGGTGTGACGATGATAAAAGCAGTCCTCGCAGTACGGGCACGCATAGGCGGACCACCCACAATACAAGCACCGGTCGTCACAACCGCAGGCTAAGATCATATTTGGAGCGGGCTGCCCTTCGCGCGCTGCTTATCCCATTGGCGCAATGGCCGGGCCGGACACCCCGCGCATAGTTTGGAGCCGCTAGGAGGAATCGAACCCCCGACCCTCGGTTTACAAAACCGTGGCTCTGCCAACTGAGCTACAGCGGCAAATCTTGAAGTCTAGTCCTGTAAGTTTTCCAAGTCGGTGGCCGCCTGCTCCAGGAGAAAATCTGCATCTTATTTAACAGCCGTCGTAAGGTTGTCTATGATTTCCCAAGCTAAGAGCGTTGTGGTGACGCAAGGAGTAGAGCCCGCTCCCCAATAGGGCAAGGAGTCCGTTGATTGTGCCGCAGCAGTTGCCTGGGCAGCAGCCGTCATGTCATAATAGGTTTGATTAGCATGACCAGGGGTGGGCGCGTACTGGGCAGAGACGGCTGCATAGTTAGAAGCAGCATTGTAATCTGCTGAAATTAGTTGTCTGGTGCTGGTGGACGGGCACCCGTAGAGCACTGAATCCGTAAGTATCTTGGTTGAGACAACAGCGTGTGCTACTCTGGCACTTGACGCTAGTCCGTTCACAGCCGAAGCGCAGTACCTGATGTTGTCCGAGGTCATTCTCATTAGGTCCAAAGCCTGCTGAGTTGTGCAGCCAAAGTTCTTTATTATTTGAAAATCAGTCATTCTGAGGTATTGAATACCCGCTTGAGCCTGGTTGCTGTAATAGACAGCGTTGTCCGCATAGACCTTTGCGGCACCGATGGCAGCAGCCAAAGCGGCGGGGGCTATCCACGGGAGAATCTTGAGGTTCTTCACGGCGACATCCGC
>PMYF01000348.1 GCA_003171295.1 Acidobacteriota bacterium
GCCGGGAGACCGTGCGTTCGGAGACCTCGATGCCCAGCTTCAATAACTCTCCATGAATCCGTGGTGCTCCCCACAAAGGATTGGCTTCAGCCATCTGGTGAATCAGATCTCGGACTGGGTGACTCACACCCGCGCGACCGGCTTTCTCCCGCCGGGAAACCCAGGTCCAGAAGAGACGGAACCCTTGCCGATGCCAGTCCACGACGGTTTCGGGCCGAACCAGCCGCAGGGCGGTTCGCCAATTGGGCCAGAGGCCTGACAACCAGACCCAAAACAGGCGATCAGCCCTTCGCAGTTGTGGTCGCGTACGCTGTCTTTTCATCACCGCCAACTGCTGACGGAGGGCAAGGTTCTCAAGGGCCACCTCCCGGACATTCTGTGACGAAAGAAGCAGACGCAGAAGCGAAGAGCAAAGTCCAAGCATGAAGGAGAATATCGGAGATCGCTTGTAGAAAAGTCAATTATTCTCAGGCAGATGTGATATTGGCGAGGCACAGGGGGAAGATGCGCTGGTCGAGACCCTGATATCCTAGTTAGTTCCAGCGTCCGGCTTGTCATGCCGCGCGACGGCGACACCCCGCTTTTTGTAGATCCCCAGAGGCTGCCACGGCAAGGTCTTTGGCGAATGCCACGCCTAATCCGGTCGTGGCCGGCTGTCCGCCGGCATTGGCGTAGGGCGGCTCAAGCGTACCCGGCAAGGTCAAGAAACTGGGCGGGCGCGTGTTTCAGGAATCGAAGACCCTCGTTACGCCAGAGACGCTCCTGGCTTGGAGTCGTATGCTCACTGCCATGAAACATGAGGGCAGCAAGCGGCGTGGCCCTGGACGTCCCCCGCGCGCAAGAGGAGATCCAACCAGTGGTTGTCCGGGTGGACTCAAAAAAGTGCACTGCGGCTGGCGCTTGCGAGCAGTACGAGGCTATCGACGACCGTCCGAGCGGCCCCGTGCGGTCACGCACGAGGCCCGGCATTTCGGATAGTCTTGGTGCTCTCGCGATTGCAGGTATTCCGATTCGCAACCTGCGATTCTGTGCCTCAGAATTCATACCGAAGGCTGAATTGCATCACCCGCGGGTCCGTGAGTTGGGCGGAGTACTTGCCGAAAACCGCCGACCGGCTGAGGGTCAAATATTCCTGATTAGCGATATCACTAGAACCTAAGGAGAACCTGACGTTGTTGCCGACATTGAACGTCTCCCAGCGGAACTGAATACTATGCTTCTCATTATACGGCATGATAAACCTCTTGCTGATCCCCGTATCCACGTCGAAATAGCCGTCTCCGCGGACTCCGTTACGCTGGCCGGCCTGACCCGGCAGTGTTTGCGCATATCCAGCCAAAGCCGCCGCCGGATCTGGCCAGATGTTGGGTCCCCCCGGGCCGGCGACCGCAGGAGCATTTCGCGTGGTCCTAGGCGTGGGAACGGGTCCTATTTGAGTCGCAAAGCCTTGATTGTTCCAGCTGGTGGGCCAAGCCCGTCCGTTATCGACGCCGTAAGGGAGCCCGCTTGTCCACCTCCACAGGCCAGCTAATTGCCAGCCTCCGATGAGTGCGTCCAGCGGACGGGAGATCTGGCCTAGAAACTTCCTGCCCCGGCCCAGCGGCGCTTGGAGGATCCAGTTTGCGTTAAACTGATGCGTCATGTCGTAGTTCGAAACGGCCTTGTTCTGCCACTTATTGTCCGCGTTCATGATGTTTCCGTCCTGGTTCCAGTCCCTCTGCCACTCAGCCAGCGATCCCAGATCCATTGATTTTGACCACGTGTAATTCAAGTCGAACTGCACACCTTGGCCAAAGCGCCTTCGAACTGTCCACTGCATCGCGTGATAACTCCCCCATCCGATGGACCGGTACGCAGAAAGCCAGGAGTACTGTTGATTGAACATGGCATATGGGCCGAGCTTACTGCAGCTGGGGGAGCAGTTGTGGTCGATATCGTTTAGCGCGTCAGTGGCGTCGTGGCCCCAGCCATCGTACACGTTGTAGATCGCCTGAGTGGCTGTGAGCCCGTTGCCGGCGGCGCCTGGCCAGAGGTCCTCCCAAAAAGGGATCGCGGGGACTGCCGAGGCCGGCGTGTTTGCATTTTCGTAGAGAATCAGCTTATCGGCGGCCTGGAAATAGGTCATGCCGGATGTTGGGTCGACCAGGTTTGTTGGCTGGGCTAGATCCGAAAAGACCAAGGAGCGGTGAGAAAGCCTGCCCACGTAGGATCCAGTCACTGTAAACCCGCCGGGCAGTTCCCGGCCTACGCTGAAGTCCAGGTTCACCGTGTAAGGAGGCTTGATGGTGGGATCAATCGCGTGGGTAATGGCGAAAGCGTCCGGAGCCTGCACAGGAAACCCGCCCTGCGGAGCAGGTTGAACAAGCTGCGCAGGGAGCTCGGTCACACTCGTGAAGCGCGGGGCGGTGACCGGATTCAGCTCGCCTGCAGGGTTCGTCATAGACACGGAAAACCCCGGAGCCACCGAGTTGAACTGGTGAATGATTCCCGAACCAAGCATGTCATAGAACATGCCGGAGCCGGCGCGGATTACAGTCTTTCCCGGTCCACCATACAGCCATTTAAGCCATCCCTCGCTCGATTGAGGTGAGTATGCCAGCGCCAGTCGCGGTGCAAAGTTCTTCTTATGGTATGGATACAGGGGGCCGCCTTGAGCGCTGTTCGCTGCGACATACTCGACCGTCCCCACCTCAGCCTGCGAACGGCCCTCGGCGGCAAGCTGATTCCGTTCGTTAGACCACTGGGCCATGTTCGGAATCATTGAGACTTGCTGGTGATTCGCTTCGTACCAAGGCGGCTCCAGCGAGTAACGAAGCCCAGCTGTTATGTTCAGCCCACGGGTCGCGCGCCAAGTATCCTGCACGTACCACTCGTACTCCTGGGCGGCAAACGTACGTAGCACCGGGGCACCCTGCGGGAGCAGCTTGCCGTTGATGTCATAGTTGTAGTTGGAATATTGCCTTGTGACGAGGCCCAACACAGCCGCGTCTGCATCATTGAAAGCACCTCTGAAGGACGGGGCCAGATCCGGCACGCCTGCAGATAACCCTGTATTATCCATCCATGAAGCATCGGTTTCCGCACTGGAAAAGGAGTTACTGAAGTCTCGGGAGCCATCCCGGATCCACCGCTCGGTACCCCCGACCTGGATGGTATGGCTGCCATGAACCCAGTTGAGATCCTGGGTCAGGTGCTGTGTTCGAACGATGTCGGAGGAGCCCAGCGCTTGGCTGTAAAGGCTGTCGAACCCCCGAAACGTAACCATCGGTGCCGTCTGCATGTTGGTCGCCTCAACGCCCGGCCTGGTCAGCCCGTAGCGAAGTGTGGCAACCAGATTCGGTCGCAGGATTACGGTATAGCCTGTAGCATACCCCTTGGAATTATTGAGATTCACGCTTCCCGGGAAGCCAGGAAACTGCGGGTCCGATGACGATTTATCGTTTTGCAGATTCCCGCGCCAGAACAAGGAGTGCCTGCCGGCGGTGTAGTCGAACTTGGCAATATAGGTGTTCCAGCGGACGGGGGTCGGAGCTACGAAACGATCCCCCAGCACATTAAGGCCATCCCCTACTGTGACATCGTTCGGCTGCGGGTAGGATTGAAACACCTTTAACACTGCCGGGTCAGCACCAATCCCGCCCGGATCGATCCGCTTGAGGTCCTCCGGGTTGAGCACGCCAACCGTCCCGTCCGGGCGCTCGTATTGCAGAATCCCTTGCCGCAAGTCGGCTGACGGGACCTCGCGCAAGACTGTATCTTCACTGGCGTCGCGCCGGCCCTCGTAATTCAGAAAAAAGAACAAGCGGTTCTTAATCACCGGGCCGCCGAGTGACGTGCCAAAAACGTTGCGGAGCAGCTTTGGACGAGGAACCCCCGCAGAGTTGTTGAAGAACGAATTAGCGGTTGTGATCGTATTTCGGTGATACTCGTATAACGAGCCGTGGAGCGCATTTGTCCCGCTCTTGGTTACCAATGCGATGTACGCGCCGGAGCCTCGCCCTTGATCCGCATTCGCATTCGTCGTCGTTACGCGAAATTCCTGGACCGAGTCCAGCGTCATCCGCAGAACGCTCGTAAATGCCAGCCGATTTATTTGGTCGTTGACGTCGATGCCATCAAGAACGACATTCGCCTGGTCAGCCTTGCCGCCATTCACCGAACCATTGCGGTCATCGCTCGTGTCTCCTCCGATGAACGTCACGCCCGGTTGAAGCGAAAGGAGACCCACGACGTTACGGCCCTCCAGCGGCAACTGTGTTATCAGTCGAGTGCCCACGACGTTGCCGAGGGAAGCGTCGATGGGGACAGGGGCAAGTTCGGCCTTGACGACGACGCTCTGTGTCAGGGTCCCCATCTCTCTGAAGTGGACAACGATCTCTGCCGGAGTATTGACGAACAGATGGACGTTCTCGACCCTCACGCTGGCGAAACCCTGCGCGCTGGCAATGATCGTGTAGTTCGCAGGGACCACCTGCGCAAACCCATAACGTCCGCTTTCGTCCGAGATTGCAGTCCGGCGAACGTGCGTATCAACGTTTTCAAGTATGAGGGTGGCGCCTGGGATGACGGCACCGACCGGATCCTCAACAGTACCGTTGAGAGCCGTAAATGATTGCGCCTGCAGGCCCGTTGCCATCAGCGACAATACGACAAGCTCAAGCAACCCTTGTTTCACGTAGAATAAGTGTTTCATAAGTCTCTCCCTTGCAGATGTGGCACTCCCCACCAGAGTCTTTCTGCCCATGCTCAATTCAGCTTTTCTTCATGGAGTTTTCATAGACCTTCTGACACTACCAACGCTTGACGAACTGCAGGACGGTGCCCCGACTCAGCCCCCAGCAGCGAGCAGAGGTTACAGCATCGCGGCCCATCCTGGGATCCTGCGATCCCGAAACACTCCCGCTTATCGGCATCAATCATCGGTGATTTCCTGCAACTCTCCCAAAACCTCGACCAGCGCCCGGCCGAAGTCGCTCCAGTCGTCAACCGTCCGCAAGCGCTTCAGTCTGGGGTTGTACTCCACGCCCAGTTCGAGAAGAAAAGCCGGAATTTTGCGCTCTCGAAACAGCGATTGATCCACTGTCATTCGCCCCTTAGTGATCAGGAGTGCGGCGGGCAAAGAATCGCGCGGTCCTGAGGCCGAGTAGAAGCTGGTGCGATCCGACAATAAGCGAGCAAACCGCTCGCCGAGCTGACGCAAGGGGGCGCCACCTTCCGAAAGTGGCCCTTCGATATAGTCCGCGTTCGTGTTGTGGAGTGTGAGGAAGAAATCGATACGATTGCCGGTATCTACCCATCCGAGCATTGCCCGGTGCTCGGCAAAAATCTCGGGCATCAGCCTCGCGTCGATGGCGTCCCAATTCCGGTTAAGGTCGTACCCGTGCGGATTGTACCGCACGCCGCCCCCGACCACGCCGTCTGGATCACACATTGGCAACATCTTGAAGACATACGCGCTTCGCAACCGAATGGCTTGGAGATCGGGAGAAAGCAGATACCGTAGCGCTCCGTCGATCACCCAGGATGTGCCCGCCTCCCAGGCGTGCTGGCGGGCCATCAGCCAGATGACCTTCCTAGAGTTCTCCGGCGCTCGCGAACCCGCGACGGTTAACAGCAGCAGGTCCCGGCCCTGCAGAGACTTTCCGATGACTTCACGGCGAAGGTACGGATTTCCGTGCATCTCACACATCAGGCTGTTGAAATCAGACTCCAGGTAGGGAACGATGCGCGCGATCCAGACCCTGTTTCGCACCAGACGTAACCTTAAGCGTAGGGAGACTTCCTGGTAGTTCCACTCCACCTCATCGTCAGCAAAGTGCTTCCAGTTCTTGCGGTCGTACGAATAGACGGGACGAGTGTGCTCGTTGATGTCGAGGTTCCCCGGCCGGTAGTCGTATTCTCCTGGCAGGTTGACCAGATCAATGATGACCTGGCGGCCAGCGGCGCTATCCAGACGGAAGTAAAACCAGCTTGCCTGGCGGTTGCGCTGATCCTGATCGACTTCCCCTTTGACGCCGCAGCGAAGGTGCGTCGGCGAGAGCACCTCTACTTGATCAAGGCTGCCGCCCTCGAAATTCGTGCTGATACTCGCCGCCAGTAGCAACAGTGCCAACATGAGGGTTTTTACCGTTGGTCCACTTCCCGCACGAGAAACAGGCTACCCTCGGAGGTGACCTGCGATTCCTGGAAATCGACCTTTAAGGAAGCGCTGGAAGAGAACTGAGGTGGATGGCCTTGTTTCCCACCCACTGCGTGTGGACCTCCTTAACCGGACTTTCCGTTTTCGATTCTCGATCGACCGATAACATACGCGCGACGGCCTCTGAACTACTTCTCGCTATCTCCTTAATCCGCAGTGCAGCCAGTGGTTGGCCTCGGGGAAGAAAATCTATACCCCTATTCGCTAGCCCGAAGATGCCAGCATTGCAACCGTTTGCTAACAATTGCCCAAGACCTACCCCCTGCGCCGAGCCGAGGGGGCAATATCGACCTAATACTAGGATAGGCACCACGGGCAACAGATACCATTGGAACCAGGGCCTGTCAAGCAAAAAGGCTATAGTCTTTCTCCGTCATCGTGTCTAGATTGACCTCCAACCTTTGCTGTGCTACGATGCAACCGTTTGCAGATCTTTGGCGAAGCGTGATCTCCTAGGAATGAAACCCGTTCTCAATGAAGCAACGGTTTCTGCTGGTATCCGCAATGATAACGACTCTCCATGCGAAAATAGATGGACGCCCATTGACCTGTCTCTTGCCTTACGTTCGGGCGTTCGCTGACGCGGGAAACTGATGACCAGGGAAGCACGACCGTGTCGTTGTGCCAGATACGTAGAAATCGTCAACGGCAGCAAGGAGGAGCCAAAATGGACAGAAGACAGTTTGTAAAGGCATCAACCGCGGGGATGAGCACTTTGGCAGCCGGCCTGGGTATCAAGGACCTAAATGCGAAATCGGCAACAGCGCCAGGGACAGCCCCGGTCGCTGGCTCGGGGGATAAGATTGGGCGTCCAGTACGAATTGTCAGTATCGGCATGGCCGGAGTGCATCCACCCGACATCGGTTCTCCTCTCCATGCGCCTTCGCTCGACGGAATCGCTGGGTTGGTGGACAAGGAGGGAGCGCGCGGGACTGACGTCATCATCTTACCGGAAACATGCCAAGACTATGACGCTTATAGCCTGGAAACGCTGGAGGGTCCGACGATCACGACTATCGCGCGTCTGGCCCAGAAACATCAGACGTACGTTGTTTGCCCCATCGATCGCAAAGAGGGTGAGCGGCGATACAACTCGGCGGTGCTGCTAGACCGCAAGGGCCAAGTGGCGAGCATTTACAACAAGCTCTATCCGGTGTGGCAAGAGGAATGTATGGTTCAACCCCCGCAGAGGCCGGTGCTCCCAGGTGAAGGAGTCACGGTCCACCAGGCGGATTTTGGACGAATCGGCTTTGCGATTTGCTTTGACGTGAACTGGAACGCCTTGTGGGAGCGCATGTCGAACCTGGGGGCCGAACTAGTAGTCTGGCCGAGTGCTTACTCGGCAGGCCGGTCGCTGCAGGCATGGGCAATCACCTATAACTACTATATTGTCAGTGCGACGTGGGTTCCGGATTGCCTCGTCTTCGATATCGATGGAGAGCGACTGGTGCACGAAGAGAATAATCAGGGCAACGGCGTCAACATCAGCCGGATCACGCTGGACTTGGACCGATGCATCTTTCATCAGGACTTAAATCTGCCTGAGAAGCGCGACAAGCTGCTGAAGGAACATGGCGATGACGTTGGCCAGGAGAAATGGCTGCCGATGGAAGGATGGTTCGTGCTGAAAGCGAAGCGACCAGGGGTCAGTGCCCGGGAACTGGCGCGGCAGTATGGCATGGAAGAGTTGGCGCATTACATCAATCGAAGCCGCTGTGAGATCGATAAGTGCCGTGGCTGGGAGTTTCATGGCTAGCGTTCCTGCGTGGGGCTTGATTCCTTCGAGCACGCGCTGGCTGGGGGCAAATCCATCTGCGCCCAGGGATCTGGGTCTTGGGTTCGCCAAGCTATCCTGCTGTCCCGACCTGTACGTTGTGCCTGCCCACAAGCCACCATGGGAACCGGCGGAGATTCGGAACCGGTCACGACTGCCGATGGTAGCCAGGGAGCGGTCGTGGAGATCTGGCAGATTCGTAAGCCAGGGTAAACTCGGTTAGCCTTGCAGATGGAAGCCCGTCAACGAGACCAGAAACCATAACCGACTCGGGCAGGTAACATGGAAACCGGCAGAGACAACGCAGTTGTTCAACCGACTTTTTCAGGTTTCAGGGTGACACTCAGGGATATCGCCAAGGAATGTGGTGTCGATGTTGCTACGGTCTCACGATCCCTCAGCGGTGGCTATGGCATCCGGAAAGAAACGCGGCAGAGGGTACTAGCAGTTGCCCAGCGACTGAATTATCAGCCGAACCAATTGGCCAGGGGGTTGGCAACGGGAAAGTCGTCCACGCTGGCCCTGATCATCAGCGATATTCGCAATCCCTTTTTCTCCGAACTGGCGCGCGGAGCGGAGGACGCAGCCTCGGCTGCCGGATACGATTTGTTACTCTGCAATAGCGACCTGGACCGACTTAAGCAGATGCGTTATCTGCGGTCCCTTCTTGCCAAGCGGGTGGATGGGATTGTGATGAACTCGGTGCTCGACTTGAGCCCGGGAGTCCAAGATGAACTGAGCCATTGTGGTGTACCGATTGTCTTGCTCAGCCGATCCAGGGAGGTGCGTGGATTTTCGACGGTCACGGCCGACAACTTGCGGGGGGGCTTTCTCGCGGGGAAATATCTGATCGATCTCGGCCATCAAGTGGTGGCTCACTTCACGGGCTCGCGCAAACACGGCAATCTGGCTGATCGTGCCAACGGTTTTCTAAAAGCCGTGAACTCCTCAGAAGGGAAGCCTGAAGCTATCGTCATCCGTGGTCATCACAGCTACGAGGGCGGATGCGAGATGATGAAGCGGTTGGTAAGAAACCGCCGCAACGCCAGCGCTCTGTTTGCTTGTAACGATGCGGTGGCTTTAGGGGCCATCCGGGCGGCCTTTGAGGCGGGGGTGCGGATTCCGCAAGACATTTCGGTGGTAGGTTTCGACAATGTGGAGTTCGGGGCGTTAACGCGCCCGCCGTTAACCACCATCGATCAGCCCCGATACGGCCTCGGTCAGGCAGCGGTTGAAATTCTGTTAAGCCATATCGGATGCGAGGGGTCCTGGGCACCGGAACATCGCATGCTTGGGGTAAAACTTGTCGAACGCGAATCTTGTTTGCCATTGGGTGAGGTCCGCCGTGGAGGGAGGCAATGACTGTTATGAACCGCCGTGAATTATTGAAGCGTACCGGTTTCGGCCTGGCTACATCTGCGATGGCTGGGGTGAAGCTTCGCGAAGGACTTGCCGCATGGGATTCTCCTGAGGGAGCGCCGGTTTCCTCCCCTGAGTGGATTCGCACGGCCCGAATTATCCTGGCGGAAGGCTATAACTCCCCTTTCTACCCTTCCTTTGAGTATGACCCGGAGAAAGCGCTTTCCATTACCCGCCAGGTCAATGCCGAAGCCATGCGTTATCCGACAGCGTCCTATTACGCCTACTTTCCGACCAAGACCAAATACCCGATTCATCCCGAACTGGGTGACCGCGATCCGTTCAAGCGGACGGTGGAGCTGTTTCACGATGCCGGTTTGAAGGTGATTGCTTACAATCCCCTCAACCATCCCTTCATGGATGTTCACTCGAATAACCCCAATTATCAGGACTGGATGAAACGCTATGCCGACGGTCGGCCGATGATCACCCGACACTACGGTTATACGGAATTCTATGAAGGATGCTTGAACTCCCCCTATCGGGATGTGATCAAGGCGAGGGTCGAGGAGGTGCTCACCCATTATCCCGTCGACCTGATGTACTTCGATGGTCCCTATCAGGGGATGGATTGCGCCGAGGATTTCTGCCATTGCCGCTACTGCGAGGCTGCTTACGAAAAGGCCCTCGGCAAGCGCGTTCCCAACCAAGATAAAGGGATGACGCTGGAAGAGGAGATCGAATACCGGAAGTGGATGGCCGGTGACGTCGCGGTGGGGCTTCTGGGAGAGATTCGCGAGATGATCCGCCAGAAGCGGGATGTGCCAGTCCTTTACAACAACACAGGGCTCCTCAATAAGCACGAGTGGCGGGCGCGGGGATTCACAGTGGTCGATGGTTTCATGTTCGAGGCTGCCCGGTCGCCCGAGGAAAAACTGCTGAACCTGCAGTTAGGAAACTCCACCGGCAAGGTGATTTGGACGTACGTAGGTTCGCATACTGAATACAACCGTGGGCATATGTGGGACGACACCGTGCGGGGTTGGTACAGCCACCCGCTGGAAGGGGAGGAGTTGGGGTTGGACGGGACGATAGCGGTGGCCGGCAATGCCGGAGTGTGTTACTGGGGGCTGGACCGGCTCTTCTACCTGCCGCAGGAACCGCTGGCCTATGGCGAGGGGCGCCGAATCAAGGCAGTTTTTGACTTCCTCGAGCGGCACGCGGCTTTGTTACGGTCGGTACGGCCCATGCCGCCGGCAGCGGTCCTGGTTCCTTCGCAGTCGATCGACTGGTACCGCGGCAAGTACTGGGTGGCGAATCAGAACTACTATCAAGGAGCTTACCTTCTGCTGAAGCATCTGGGATATGACGTGCAACCGTTCTTGGACTATCAGATGCGAGGCGAGGAGTTGGCCAAGTACCGACTGGTCTACGTGCCCAATGCACCCTGCTTGAGCCAGGCTCAATGCGAATTGCTCAGCCAATACGTGGAGAACGGCGGCTTCTTGGTGGTGACGCACCTGACCGCGGTGGCAGACGAATATGGCCGGGAAAGGAGCAGCCCTGGGCTGGGGAAGCTGCTGGGCATCAGGCTGGAGTCGAGCGAGCCGGTGGAGATTCCAGATCTTTACTTACGACTGCTGCCTTCGGGCAAAATTGTTCCGCAGGATCCCCAGGTGATGCGGTTTCAGGTAGAGGGCGATGCGGAGGTGGTGGCGGAAACCCAGGATCGCGGGCACCGGCGCATGCTGGGTCCCGCCATTGTGCGGCGCAAACAGGGGAAAGGCGAAGCCATTTACATCGGGTCGGGGCTGGAGGCGATCTATGTGGAGACACTGAATGAGGAATTGCGCACCTACATGGCTTCGCTGCTGGATCCAGTGCTCAGCATCGCGCGGACCTATATAGTGGAAGGGGGCTATCAGGCGGGTTTGATGGCGCAGTATGCGACCTCAGAGGAGGCGGTGTTGCTGCATCTGCTCGTGGACCGCGGGAGCATCTGGAAGAAACTGCTAGTCCAGGAAACGTTCCTGCCCATGACGAACCTGAAGGTACGCATTCGCCTGCCGGACAAGCGGCGGGTGAAGACAGTGTCTCTCCTTTGGGAAGGAGGCAAAGCGACCTGGCAAGAGGGAGGAGGCTGGGTGGAAGTGACTGTGCCCAGCGTTGTAATGCGGGAAACGGTACAGGTGAGGCTGGCGTGAACAGAGGGGAGCGTGGGCCTAAAGAGGAGGGGTTGGGCAACCGCGGTTGATGCAAAGGAGGTTGGCGAAGCACTGAGCGGAGCAATGCTGGGTTGGCCACACCAAGTGGATCGTCGGACATGAAATCCTTCCCCGTTCCTGGCAAGCAGGCCTTGGGGATTATGCCTCCCTTAACCTTGCCCTATCCCGTCCCCTGGACTGGAGGGTGGCTGCTGCGGCCGCGACCAAATTCGAGCGCGAAAACGAGTAAAGGAGATCAGAAATGAACGAGCAGACGGGATTCCAAGGGATGACGGCACTGGTGACGGGTGCGAGCAGTGGCATCGGGGCTGAGACAGCCTATGGCCTGGGGTCGCGTGGCGCCTTTGTGCTGATTCATTACCATCACCATCAGGACGGGGCTGATGAGGTGTTGCAGAGAATCCGCGACGCATCCGGGGACGGGTTGCTGCTTCAAGCAGACCTCAATCGGATGGAAGGCGTTCATGGCCTGATCGAGCAAGTTCGGAAAACTGGGCGAGCGATTGACATTCTGGTGAACAACGCCGGCTCTTTGATCAAAAGAACCCGCTTTCTTGAGTTTACGGAAGACCTCTGGAATCAGGTTCTGACCCTCAATCTCACCAGCGCGGTCTTCATCACCCAAGCAGTCCTGCCACAGATGGTGGAGCGCAAAAAGGGTTTTGTGGTCAATATCTCATCTGTAGCGGCGCGATTTGGAGGAGGACTCGGTGCGCTCGCTTACTCGACTGCAAAAGGGGCGTTGTCGACGTTCACCAAAGCCTTGGCGCGAGAGTTTGCCCCTTACGGAATTCGGACCAACGCCGTTTCACCCGGGACCATCGACACCAACTATCACCGCAACTTTTCTAAGCCGGAGGCGCTCGAAGCGTGCGCCGCCGCCACGCCCATGGGCCGAATCGGAAAGCCCGAGGAAATTGCCGATGTGGTCGTTTTCCTGTGCTCAGAGGGTGCGCGCTTCATCCAGGGACAGGTAGTTGAAGTGAACGGCGGCTTCCTGATGGTTTGAGCTGAATAGATTCTTGCCTCTCGAATGTGTGCAGAACGTGTTCAGCAAATTCCTGCAGTGTACCGGGCTCGATGTAACGGTTACATGGAGCCGCGGGGACAAATTTCAAATATCTTGGCTAGAATTAGATTGAACAAACTCTTAAGGTTCAAGGTGGTGAACTGTCGCAGCCACACGGAGGATTCTTATTACTTCTACCCTGGTAGGCGCAAGGACTCGAACTTACCTTAGAAAACTGAACCATCGGTCAAGCTGGGATCTCGGGCGCCCAATCGAAAAGCAAAGTACTTCAACATGTGAGATGCCACATCAAGAGCCAAGTTCCTGCCATCGAGTATGCTCCCGTCAGGAGGCGACTGTGAAGAAGATTACCCGCGGCGAACTCCTACAGGGCGCAAGTGTCGTTACGGCATCCGTGCGAGGTAGGCAGTTCCTCACATAGTCGCACGCACGTTGCCGTTGAGGGAAAGGGGTGGATGACTTTTATAGATTCGGGATTGGGAGCGATCTACCAAGAGACGCTGCTGGACCTGCTGCGAAGGCGTTTTGCCTCCCTGCTGACGCTGCTGCGCGGAGGGCACGGGGGGAGCGTCGAGGCTAAGTTGAGCGACCGTGCCCTGCGTGGAAGTCTATGATGCGCTGCGAGCGGACCGAGCCCATGAGGAAAAACTGCTCACCCATGCGATGGATCGTGATCGCCCTCGTTTTCTGGGCGACGATCATAAACTATCTTGATCGGCAAACCTTGTCCGTTGTGGCTCCGCTCCTGATTGATCGTTTCCACATGAGTAACGTAACCTACTCGCAGATCATCTTCGGCTTCATGCTGGCCTACACGATCATGAATGGGGCTTCCGGCCCCATCATCGATCGACTGGGCACACGTGCGGGATATGCGGTAACCATGGTGTGGTGGTCGGCGGCCGCCATGCTGCACGCGTTTGCCAAGGGACCATTGTCCCTCGGTATCGCTCGCTTTCTCCTTGGAATGGGTGAGGCGGGGAACTGGCCTGCCGGCGTGAAAGTAGTGGCAGAGTGGTTTCCAGCCGAAGAACGCGCCTTTGCGTCGGGAGTTTTCAACAGCGGTTCGTCTGTGGGTGCCATCTTAGCTCCGCCCTTGGTAGTGTGGATAGTTCTCAAGTTAGGATGGCAGTATGCCTTCCTTTTTGTCGGAGCTGCAGGTTTCGTTTGGTTACTTTGTTGGTTAACCCTCTATCACCCTCAAGTCGAGGTCGAACGACCGCCGGAAGCAAGCCGGATATCTATACTCAAGCTACTCCGCACGCGCTTCGTTTGGGCTTTTACCCTCTCCAAAGTCTTCATCGACCCAGTTTGGTACTTCTACATATTCTGGTTCCCTGAGTATCTGAAGCGCGTTCGTCATTTTGACATGGCCGCTATTGGCAAGTATGCGTGGATCCCTTTCTTTGTTGCCGCTGTGGGCAATCTGCTAGGAGGTGGACTGTCGGCGCTTCTGATCCAGTGGGGAGTTTCATTGTCAGTTGCGCGGAAATCCGCCGTTACCGTCTTCGCCGTGCTCATGACGTCCGCCATTCCCGTTGCGTCAGTGGCTGATGTTCGTCTCTCCATCGCGCTGGTGTCGCTGGCTATGGTGGGGTATACAGGTTCTTGCGCAAATATACTGGCATTTCCCGCCGATGTTTTCCCGAAAGACGTCGTAGCCTCAGTCTATGGATTCTCCAGTCTTGGCTCGGGGTTCGGCGGTATGATTTTCGCCCTGACGACCGGGTGGGTGATTGACCACTATTCGTACGTACCAGTCTTTATTGGTTTTGGTCTATTGCCATTGGTGTGCATTGCGGTCATTTGGTTCCTGCTCGGTCCGATCTCTCCCGTATCGGCGAAATCGGCTCTGGCAGAAAGCGCATCGGCGAGCCTAGTGGGGGGCACAGCGCATAAGCACTCTGAGTCAGACAATTAAGGAGCCACGCACATGGGAACAGATGCCTTCGAGCGTAACGGGCGGGTGATGGACTATCGCACGCTCCCCTTGAGTGAAATGCAGGCGATAGTGTCCCGCTTCGAAGAACGGGTCAACGTCGCCCAATTGGCAAATCCCGCGACCAAGGAATCAGTTAAGAAGGTGATCAGCAGAGCAGGAGCGCAACGTTGTCCTGTTCGATTGAATCGGCTGTCGATGGACGTGATCATTCGGTACGGCGATGCCCTTGCCGATCTTTTCTGCCTGTTCCCTGACGATTTGGTATTTGTCCAAGCCTATGAGTTCGCCATTGGGTACCAAACCCCCAGCCAGAAGAATCACATTAGCAGTATTCAGGCGCTGATGCAGGCTGGTGAGTGGACTGACGAATGGGGCACCCGCTGGGGGCATGCGTTCGGGGGAGTGGGCGCCACTCCTGTCCATACCCCGATTAGAGATTGGTCCCAACTCGATGATTACTTGGCGAACCGAATGCCAGATCCCCACGCGTCCGGCCGGTTGGACAGCGCGCTGCGCGCGCTGTCCATTCATGGGGAAACTAAATATTGCGTGGGCGCAATTCATCTGGGGCTTTTCGAGCGGCTTCACGCCTTGTGAGGTATGGAGAACGTTTTGGCTGACCTTTGCACCTGCGAGGCTGAAATCTGTCGTGTCGTCTATGTGAAGCCCTTACGCAATACTTGATCGAGCTGATCCGAGAATGGGGGAAGACGAATGTTTCCGCCATTTACCTCACTGATGATTGGGGTTCACAGACTGGGATCATGATCTCACCAAAGATGTGGAGAAGATATTTCAAGGCTCACTACCGGCGCATCTTTGAGGAGATTCACTGCTTTGGGAAGGCCGTCTTCTTCCACAGTTGCGGCAACATTATGGACATTATTCCAGACTTAATCGACCTGGGAGTCGACGTGGTGGACCCTATACAGCCCGGGGCGATGGATCTGAACGAGGTGGCGAGGCAGTTCGGCGGAAGGATGTCGTTCAGCGGCGGGATCGATGACCAACGCCTTGAAGACTGTACTGCCGAAGAAGTCAAGGACGTGGTCCGTAGGGCTATCGCGATGGTGAGTCGTCCCTTTGGAAATGGTTACGTTGTATCACCTGCCAACTTGGTAGTCCCGTCGGTGCCGTTTGAAAACCTCCAAGCGCTGTTTCAAGCGTGTCATGAACAGTGAGGTAGATTAGGTCGCAATCAAGTAAGCGATCCTCGGATTGACGCACCATTTCTCTTCGATCGTATGCGCGTTGCCCCGGAATGCATCGCGCGATTGACAACCCGTTGGGTAAGGGGTCTGGGCCCAAGATCGGAGCATCCGCGCGACAGAATGTCCATGAAAATCACTCGATCAAAAACGGCAGTGGTGAAGGGCAATTTTGATTGGAACCCCGGTCGTCTGGAGCCTGTCCTTCGCCAAAACGCGATATTGGTGTATTCGCTGCAAAAACAGCTGCCCAAAGACAGCCGTCTCGGCCAGTCGCTCTGGGTCTTGTCTCGGGTCCGTGATGTCATCGGGCTGGTCGAGCCTTTGCGCCGACAAGCCCCCGCCTTGCGGAAGGCAGGTTGCAGTTCTCGAGGTAGGGGAATGACTGGCCCATGCTGCCCTCAGTTACGCAGCGCGCCGTTCATAGCGATGGTGCAGGCCACCAACCTGTGGGATCTCCACGATCTGTCCCGCCTCCGGCCCCTGCACGGCGCGGGTTGTCGGGGCGTCTTTCGCTAAAGATCATTGCTGTCCAAATTAGCTGAGGATCTGGCTCGGATCGTCTGAAATCGTGGACAAAATTGAGCTGTGTGGTGTCTGCTCTGGAGCAGGTTCACCGCCTGGATTTCAGTGCTTTCGTACTGTGCTGTCTAAGTTCGGCT
>PMYF01000366.1 GCA_003171295.1 Acidobacteriota bacterium
CCGCCCGTGATCTCGCCAATCTCTTGGGCGGAGATCACTCCGAGCGTCAGGAAGGTTTGAGGATTCTCCCAATGATGATTGAAGATGTGGCTCTTGCCACATTGCCCGTTGCTCACCGGCCGGCCTACCAGCTTGCCCAGTTGCTCGTCGCTCATTACCGGGTGCGTGCCTAAGGCCACCAGGTAATCCAAGGCGGCCACCCGGGGAGCGAGGTGCGCCTCGAACAAGTCGAACATCCGTGGCATGGGCATGGTGCGCGTGCCGTCCGGGATGATCACCAGCACACGCTTTCCGTCGACGGCGAGCGCGCCGAGACCCTGCATGACGACCTGGCGGATTTCCTCGCTGGTCAAATAACGATCGGTGAGTCCTTTTCCTACGACCATTGGCTTCACTCCTCCCGGGCTGCCCCCGTACTCGGCCAGCTTCGTTCACACTCCACTGAAGGCCGAGAATCCACCGTCGATCGGTACGACAACTCCTGTGACAAAGGCCGAAGCCGGCGAAAGCAGCCAGAGCACCGCTCCGAACAGATCCTCCGGCTGGCCGAAACGCGCCATGGGCGTGTGATCAATGATGGACTTGCCGCGCGGCGTCAGGGCACCCGTCTTCTCATCGGTCAACAGAAACTTGTTTTGTTGGGTCAGAAAGAAACCCGGTGCAATGGCGTTAACGCGAATCCGTGGCGAATATACCTGGGCGATGTGCACGGCCAGCCACTGCGTGAAGTTGCTGACTCCAGCTTTCGCGGCGGAGTAGGCGGGGACGCGCGTCAAGGGCCGAAAGGCATTCATGGAGGAGACGTTGAGAATAACCCCATCGCCTTTCTCCGCCATGGTCTTCCCGAAGACCTGCGAAGGCAGGATCGTACCCAGCAGATTCAGGTCGAACACCCAGCGCAAGGCCTCCGTGGGCAGGTCAAAAAAAGAGAGATCGGCGCTGGTCGTTGCCTGCGGCTTGTTACCTCCGGCCGCATTCACCAGGCAATGAACCGTGCCGAATTTCTCCTGGACGGTCTGGGAGGCCTCGCGCAGGCTCTCGATGTCCAGGACGTCGGCGCCGATGGCCACCGCCTGATTGGCGCGGGGCTCCATAAGTTCCAGGATGCGCGTGGCCGGGGTCAAGTTACGATCCAGAATTGCGACGTTCGCCCCGCACCCTACCAGCGCGCAAGCAATCTCACCACCCAGCGTTCCTGTCCCGCCCGTTACTACAACCGTTTGCCCGCTGAAATCATAAAGACGGCTCAACTCAGATGAATTCATTCAGACATGACCTCCTTAAAGGTACCCTTATGATCTGCTGCCGGCACGAAGCGCTTGGCGGTGTGGCAGCGTGATCCCCGATTTCGTTGCAGCAATTGCATTTTTCCACCAGATCCAACGGCGGTATTCTCGGTCAAGGTGGGCCATCGCGTCGAGGACTTGGTGGAGAAGTAGGCTAACACCGCGGTACACACCGGCGCAAGGGGAAGGGAAGAGGTGGTAGTGGTGTCATTTGCGAGACACGGGTGCTCCCAGGTGCAGTCATTCCCGCGCAAGCGGATCCAGTCTGTCGGCGGCGCTCCGCGTGAGCCGCTGCGGGGTGTTGGAAGCCCAGCGCTCGGCTCTCCTGTTGCGGCGGAGGATTGGGCTGAATTGCTCTGCCGCGAGCGGCCTGACCACGGGAGGGTGTTCCGGGAGGCATCCGCCCGCTCTCTTCTCTTGGCAGGGACGTTCGCGGGCTAGCTGCCAACCATTTCGAGCTGATGGCCGGCGACAAATGTGGCAGCTTCCTGAAATGTAAATACCCCCGCGTGGCAACCCAATGCCGTGGTGCAGGAAGCACCCACCGCGCTCGCGAAGCGCACCGATTCTTCCAAGGTCCAATTTCTGAGCAGGCCCACCACAAAGCCTGCGGCAAAGGCATCTCCGCTTCCCGATTCATCGACGGAATCTATCTTGAAAGTCCCGGCCTGTAGAACTTCCTCACCGCGCCGGGCGAGAACGCCATGTCTTCCTAGTGTAATCACGATGGTGCAGTTGGGGTTAAGCCGGGAGAGAATTTCCGCCTGTTCGCGCGGGTCGTGACTTCGGTTAAAGCCCGTGCCTCATCGTGGTTGGGCAGGAAAACGTCCGTCCAGGGAAGAACTTCCCGGACCTCCGCGAGAGAAACTGCAGTTCCCGCGGGAATGACGACATCCAGGGTTGTGATGAGGCCGCGCTGCTTGGCCTCCTGAAACAATTGGCGCAAGTGTTCGGGGCGGAAGGCCGGCATCGCGAGATACCCACCGACGTGCAGCAGGCGCGCATCCTCCCAGGTCGGGCGATTGACGTCGGCCAGTGAAAAATCCGCGTTGGTGCCGAAGCAATGGAAGTAGCGGCGATCTTCTCCCCGCACATTAACGATGAAGGTTCAGGAAGTCGCAAGCTGTTTGCTCCGGACGATGAAGGCAGCGTCAACGCCCAATCGCATCAGATCCCGCAAGACGAAATCTCCGAACATGTCCGGGCCGACTTTGCCTACCACGGCGGAGCCATAGCCCAGCCGCCACAGGGCCGCTGCGGTATTGGCAGCGCACCCCCCCATGCTCAAGAGGTAGTGATCGACCAGCGCCAACTCGCCGCCGGCCGGCGAGGCGCCGATAGGACTTGCGCGTTGACAATTATTGTGACGATTACGACGCCGTTGCGGTAATGGTGCGCCAATCGCCGCCAGCAACGGAGATTTAGGACACCACCGCCTAAACCGATTGCAGCAATCTTGAATGAACAAGGGGCAGCGGTGGAGGGGCCGCAGGTCGCGTCTCCGCACTTTGGCAATGGCTTGCCCATTTTTTGGGGGGCATCAAGGTTTCGTGCCCGCCAGGGGCGGGGGCGGCAGCTTTCCCGATAGCTGATCTTCCTGTTTCCCACGGGCTGCTGCCTGGAGTTTCTGTGCTGTCGCCAGCTCTTTCCCGCCCTCTTCACGCTGGCCGGCCTTAAGGTAAGCCTGGCCCAACTGGTAATGGTAGGCTGCCGTGGTGGGGTCGAGGGCTACGGCTTGCCGCAGGTAATGGATTCCCTGGGCCGTCGCGCCCTTCCGCACGTAGGCCTTTCCGAGCCCCGCCAGCGATTTGGGTGATTGCGATTGGCGGGCCAGCGCCTGGCGATAGAACTTGATGGCTTGGTCCAATTGGCCAAGATCCAGGCAGACCTCTCCCCGATTCTCATAACTCCACGGCTCCTGGGGAGTGATGGCCATCTCTGCATCGTACTCCTGGGCGGCGGCCTCAAATAACCCCAGGCGTTGGTAAAGCACCCCCAGATTGAAGTGCACAAACCCCAGCTTGGGATCGAGCGCAACGGCTTTCTCCAATTCCGGCCGCGCGTGCTGGTTCTCAAAAAGATCGAGATATGCCTTCCCCAGTAGGAAATGCGAATGCGCCGTGTCACCGCCCACCCGCACCATCTGGTCGAAGGCGCGCGTGGATTCTGCGGCCCGTTTCAGCTTCCCATAGCTGATGCCCAGCACAAAAAGGAAGTCCAGATTGCCCTGCTCGCCACTCGCGAGTGGTTCCAGAGTCTCGACAGCCCGCTGGTAATCGTCTTGCATGAAGTAGCTCATCCCCAGCAGGTATCGGGCTTGGTAATTGTCCGGCTGTAAGCGGAGTACCTGTGAGAACTCCGGAATGGCTTTGACAAAATCCTGCTTATGATAATAGGTCAAGCCCAAGTTCAGATCGACGCCGGGGATCGCGGGGTTCAACTTCCTGGCTTCCAGGAACGCCCGCAGGGCGGCGTCGTACCGCTCCGTGCGCAGATACACAACCCCCAAGTTGGAGTAGGCGGCCACGGAGCGGGGATCGAGCTGCAGAACCTCCTTAAACCCCCGCTCCGCGCCGGCGTAATCCTTCAGGACCAAGGCATTCTGAGCGCGTTCGAAAACGGCGCGGAGGTCATGAGCCGGCGGTTGCTGGCCCGGCACAGGGCGCACGGTGAGGATTGAAAGCATGAGCAGTAGGGCAGGGGTGCGCATCTCAGTTGGTTCGTGAGTGTTCATTCCAAGCCATCTTAGCCTCAGGCGTTATGGCATGGCAATGATTCCGCATGAAGGTCGGTGATCGGCGCCACGTTGCTCAGGATCACCCCCTCCGGTCCCAGGCAGACCCCTCAAAAACTTACTCCCGCAGGTCCCGGGTGGCCTCTTTCACGACCTCATCGATCGCCGCCTCCTGATCAGGAGTCAGCACGGGCGTAGTTTCCGTGGCGAGCAACTCGCGGACTTTGGCGGCGGCGCGCTTCTCGAACCCGTTCCGGTCCAGGCTGTCTTTCACGCCCCAGGTCCAGGCGTCAAAGAAGGGCGAGAGCAGTTCCACCTCCCGAAAGTGTTTGACCGTATGCGGGTGGTCATAGGTGTGGCCATGGGGGCCCACCTCATGGATGACGTCGAGCGCGAGCGTTTCCTGGTTGACCTCGATGCCGCGAATGGCATGACGCACGTAGCGGGCAATCTCGTTGTCGATCACGAACTGCTGGGGTGAGTAGGTGACGCAGTTTTCAAGCTGACCCACGGTGCCAAACCCGATCGCGCCGGCCATCACCGCCGCGTACATCGACAGCGCCTTTTCGATTCCCATCTGAACTCCTGGCACGCACGAGTCCGTCTTGCCGCCGTGAATGCCGGAGGGGCAGCCATAATAGTCCGACACAAGCTGTACCCGTGCGGCGAGCAGCGGCACGCGCTCGGCGCCCGCGTAGCCGAAATGCATGGAACGCATGTCACAGTAACCCGGCGTCAGGTCAAGGGTCAGGGTGGCTTGGGGATCGACCGCATATCCCAGCACCAGGCCTCCCAGGGTTTCCGCCACCCCGAGCGCGAGAATTCCTGCCGCGGTCATGGGCGCTGAGGCCCCACCACTCGGCATCGTGTCGAGACTCTGGGGCAGCCCGAGTTCGAGATGGGCCAGCATCACGTCGGCCATCACGGCATCCAAACACAACGGCGAGCGCGCCTCGGCATACCCCACCAGGATCGGATCGCGCCGGTGCGCTTCGCGACTCCCGGCCACAATCTCGCCGATGCGCGCGATGTAGCGGATATCCTCCCGGCGGAAAGTCTCGATGCCGCCGTGTTTTCGCGTGGCCTTGGCCAACTCCGCTGCCATGACGACGGGCCGCAGGTGCGCGGGCACCTCCGCCGCCGAGCAGGGCAGACCCGTATAGGCGATCTGGTCGAGTTGGTCCGCAAGCTTCAACGACTCGCGGACGTCTTGTAGGGTTGCGTAACGCCGACGGCCTTCCATGTCCCAGATGAAAATGCAGAATCCCCCCGCGCTGACGGTGAAGTCTTCATGCACAGCAAAGGGCTGGGCATCAAAGCGCACCTGCGAGTACCGAACCGACATGCGCTTGGGCCAGCGAGCGGAATCCTGAAAGTTGCGGCGCAGGCGGGCGACGGCAGCTTCCACCACGGCAGGAGGAAACTTCACCATCCGGCGATCCATATCCACATGGCAGCCGGCTGCCCGCAGGTATTCCAGGGCCTGGGTGTGATCCACCCACATGCCGGTACGTTCCAGAATCTGCATCGCTGCCTGATGGATTGCGTCCATCTCCGCGCGGGTCAGGTACCGAAGGGGTTCAAGTGATCCGGTCCTCATGGCTTGTGTCCGATCTTTTCCTGCGGAATGAAGATTGATGTTGAAATGCTGGCGCAGAGATTGCAGGATGGCTGGCCTGGAATCTGCGGAGCACTCCACGTTTCTTTTCCCGCCATCAATATACATGGGGAGGTTGCGCCAAGACAACCCTGCCCCTTCAGCGGCCGGTGGCGAATCCACCCTGCTCCCGGCCATGTTGCCGCACGATCGGACACTGAGATATACTCGCGCGCTCGATGGGATGGCCAGGTGGCGTGGAAACCATTCATCCAGACGGGCGACGACCTTACGGCAGAATGGTTCAGTGGGTTTCCGTCCCTGAATTGGACCCTGTCATTCTACTCACAGAGTTCGGATCAGGCCAACTGTTTCGGCCCACCGCTCGCAAGTTCCCCGGCGCGGGGGTTCTGGCCGGGGCGCGCGCACGCCACGGGCAGGGTAGGGAAGACGGATGGCTTCCCAGGCATTAATGGAAACGTGCGGAAGGAATCGCAGACAGTTGCACTCCCACGGAAATTCATTGCTGCAGGTCCAGGACAACTATGAGTGAAAACACTGCTTCAGCAGTTGGCACGGAACAGAATCAAACAGCGCCGGCTCGCGACCGGGTGGCGTCGATTGACGCGCTCCGCGGCTTCGACATGTTCTGGATCAGCGGTGGCGATAACTTGATCCATACCCTATTCAAAGCCCTGCCCATTCCGCTCATGGCTTTGCTCAGCCGTCAGTTCCAGCACGTCGCTTGGGAGGGCTTCCGCTTCTACGACCTCATCTTTCCGACCTTTGTCTTCATTGTGGGTTTGGTTCTGCCCTTCTCGTTGACGCGGCGTTTGGAGGCAGGCGCCGACCGCCGCCAGCTTTACCGCCATGCTTTCCAACGCCTGTTTCTGCTGCTGTTTCTTGGCTTGCTCTACAATGGCCTGCTCGACCTCAATTTCCACGAACTTCGCCTGCTGGGTGTGTTGCAGCGCATTGCGCTCGCCTATTTCTTCGCCACGCTGCTCGTGATGAACCTGAAGGTGCGAGGTCAAGTCATTGCGACAGGATTGATCCTGGTGGCTTANNCAGGGGAACCTGGCAGCCTGCATCGACCAGCATTTCCTTCCGAAGCCTTACTGCTGTTACGACTATGGCGACAACGAAGGAATCATCTCGATGCTCCCCGCCATTGCCACTTGCATGCTGGGCGCACTGGCGGGCCATTGGCTGCGGACGAATTACTCGCAGAGACGGAAAGCGCTGGGTCTGCTCGTCGCAGGGGTGGCCTGCTTGGGCGTGGGCTGGGTCTGGAGCCTGGCTTTCCCGATCATAAAAAACATCTGGTCAAGCTCCTTCGTTCTCTTCGCGGGCGGCTGGAGCCTTCTGCTGCTGGCCCTCTTTTACTGGATCATCGATATCCGGGGACATAAGCGGTGGGCCTTCTTCTTCACGGTCATCGGGGTTAATCCGATCACCATCTACATCGTGAACCGCTTCTTCGATTTTCGTCTTCTCGGCAACATCTTCATCCACGGGTTCGTCGACTACCTGGGTGGGTGGAAACCCTTCATCACGGAAGTGGCTGCCGTCACCGTAGGCTGGCTTTTCCTCTACTTCCTCTATCGGCGCAAAATCTTTCTAAAAGTCTAGCATTACCCGGTTCAGTCG
Source organism: Acidobacteriota bacterium (assembly GCA_003171295.1). Lineage (GTDB taxonomy): Bacteria > Acidobacteriota > Terriglobia > UBA7540 > UBA7540 > Bog-366. The sequence continues at coordinate 7,268 of PMYF01000366.1, forward strand.
CGGCTCGGTGGCTGAAACCCTGTCCCGCCGTTAGACATGTGTAGCCTAGCAATCGGCCTCTCCGGACGGGGGCGGCGCTTTTGCCAAGCCGACAGGCATTTGGAACTGGCAAGACGATTTCCCAGGTTTGCTTTCCAGCGTAAAAGGTGTCAATTGGCCATGTCTTTATTGCTCATATAGGATAGTATCACTTTGCACTGACATTGCGATTCTGATTGACAATCGAAAGCGAAAGTGGCAACTTCGCGACGGGTCGGGGATATGGTATTCCCGTCCGAGACCGTGTGTTAGGGAGGATTTATGGAAAAACCTGAAATCGTCGCCCGTCAGTTCGGGCCCATCTATGACCGCATCGGACCGATTGTCGATCCGGCCTTTCTCAAGATCCTCAACGAGGAGCAGATCAAGAATATTGTGCTGACCGTCGCCAAGGCTGAACAAGCCGCAGTGATGGCGCAGGCAACAGCCCTCGCAGAAATAGTGAAGACCGTGGAGGCAGTGAAAGTCCATACCGCGGCCAAGTAGGTCAGATCGTCCATGAAAACCGGCTTCGCGAGGCGTCCTTGTCGGCTGCGCAAAGAACAGACGTAATTCTCGTCGGCTGGGAGCGCCAGGAGAACCTTGGTCTTCGCCACATCCTTTCCTACCTGAAGGGCGAGGGTTACCGAGTCCGCTTGGTTCCCTACGCTCCCGGCGCCGAGGATAGCGTGGTTCGGGCGGTGTGCGAGGAGGACGCCCGTCTAGTCGGTTTCTCCGTCATTTTCCAATACAACCTGCGGGATTACGGGGAGTTGATGAAAGTCCTCCGGAACGGTGGGGTGCAATCGCACTTCACCGCCGGGGGGCATTATCCCAGCCTCCGCCCCGAGAATACGCTCCGTGAAATCCCGGAACTCGACACTGTAGTGCGCTTCGAAGGCGAATTGACGGCGCGCGAGTTGCTCGATCGGCTGGACCGGCCCGAATCGTGGGGCGAAATCGCGGGCCTGGCTTTCCGCCGCGACGGCGAGGTGGTTGTCAACCCGGCCCGCCCCTTGATCGAGGATCTCGACCGGCTGCCCTGGCCCGCTCGGGCGGAGCAGTTGCAATCGGTGCGGGGAATTCCGATGGCTCCGATGCTGGCCAGCCGTGGTTGCCTTTTCGATTGCTCGTTCTGTAGCATCCGCCAGTTCTACGGACAAGCGCCGGGCCCGCTGCGGCGGACGCGGTCCCCGGAAGATGTCGCCCAGGAGATGCGATACCTGTTCGATGCGCGAGGGGTCCGGCTCTTTCTGTTCCAGGACGACGACTTCGCCGCGAAGACCGAAAACCAGCGCGACTGGGTGGGCCGGTTCCTGCTGGCGCTCGACCAGGAACGGCTGAGCGGCCGCATCGGCTGGAAGATCTCCTGCCGCGTCGACGACATCGAGTCGGAAATCATGACCCGCTGTGGCGAACGCGGTCTGTTGACTGTTTACCTCGGCATCGAATCGGGCAGCCCGAGCGGGCTCGCGACCCTGAATAAGCGCGCTACCGTCGAGCAGAACCTGCGGGCGATGCGGATCCTGAAGGAAACGGGCGTGGACGCGGACATGGGTTTCATGCTGCTCGACCCGGGCAGCACGCTCGCTAGCATCCGCGAAAACGTCGCGTTCCTGCGCCAAGTGGCTGACCTGGGTGGCCCGCCGATCTGCTTCGTCAAGGCCCTGCCGCTCGCCGGGACCGCGATGGAAAAACAGTTGGCCGAGGATGGCCGGCTGACGGGCGACCCGCTGCGGCCTGATTACCGCTTCCTCGATCCGCGTCTGGATCACTACGGGCTGTGGATCGCGCTGCGCTTCAGCCAGCGCAACTCGGCGCCCAACGGGCTGGTGGAGACCCTGCGCATCGCCCACTTCGATCAGCTCGTGGCAAGGGCATTTGAGGCCGCCCCATGGACCGAAGAATACGGTGCGGAACTCCGGCGCCTGATTGACCGCGCCAACGAGAGCGCGATTTCGACGCTCGAGCGCACGCTCGAGATCGTCGAGAAATGCCCGGACGCGGACAGCGTCGCCCTGGCTTGGCGATACCTGAACCGGATTTCGGCCGAGGATGCGGCCGTACAGGAGAGAATTTTCAGGGAGCTGGATTGGGTCCTTGAACGCTATAGCCCCACACTCTGCGCCGCCCTGCGCCAATCGGACCCGATTACGGCCTGAAACGGGAATCAGGTCGTCCTCGAACGGCTGTGGCCTGAGATTGACCCCGCACGCCCGTCATTCACAGACATCAAGGCCGAGGGGCTGTCTCAAAACTCGGGGTCGCCCGCTGTAGCGCCGCTCTATGAGCGGCGAAGTTGCTCAGAATTCACGGGTGGCGCATCTATAAGGTTG
>PMYF01000759.1:0-1574 GCA_003171295.1 Acidobacteriota bacterium
AGAATGGCCCCGATCAGCAAAATGAGTCCGACGAGTCCTACGAGTGCCAGGCATCGTTTCAGGTTGATCAGTTTAAATCCCATTTCAGTTTGCGTTCCCAACGCCGCCACAAGTTAGTGGCCCAACAGGATGCGTTCGCTTCGCGAAGCGAGGTCGCATTAGCGGTTGAGCATCACCCGCCCAGCGCGGCTCGGTCCCGGAAGTTCAACCAGCTGTTTGTAGAGATATTCGGATTCGTTTATTTCTTGTAAGAACCGAACATCAAGCTCCATCCTTTCCTTGCCAATACCATCTTTCGTGTCCTTGGTCCCAGCTTCATAAATCACAGCAAATGCCCGCTGGCTTTCAAGCTCCAAGCTGAGCGAAATAAATGTATCCTCGGTGCGAACCACCACTTTAAGCGTATTGAAGTTCATTTTCCTCCTTGAAATTTTTCACGGCCTGAACCCTCACGGCGGTTCCGGCCGAGACATCGGCTGGCACATTTGCCGCCCAATTGAATGGCAGTTCTCGTTATGGAGATGGTCGGCTGGTTGACCAGGTCATCGAACGTCAACTCCGCCGCCAGTTTAATTTTCATCGGCATAGCATATCCCCGGAAGCCGTCCTGTCGCTATGGGGTGTTCGCCCCACCTGGTGGTCAGTACCAACGCCTGGCGGTTGGCGCGGGCAAGCATCGTTCAGTCTCCATCAAATATTCGGTGAGCTGTGATAAGTGGCCAGTCTTCGCTCTGCTTCCGCCTCCGTTTCCTTCGGCGCGACAAGCAGCGCATTCGCGTCAATTCGCATAAACCTCGTTTCCCTTCTCGCAAACTCGCGGGACTTTTCTTCCATTCGCGCTGAGGAAAAAGTTTGGTAGGGTAACACCCCATAGAGAAGTCCCCGCCCGCCGCGTAAAGTCCTCCAGAAAGCGATACAAACTGAATATGAAAAGAATCCTGTTTTTAACCGGTGTTATCTCCCTCCTCACTACTACCGGATGTATTTTTCCGGAAGGCGGACGGCACGAGCACGCGAGATATGAAAGTCATCCGGAAGTCATAGTTGGCCCTCCGCCAGTCATAGTGCGCGCCCCGGAAGTCGTCGTGCGCCCGCCGGAAATCATCGTGCGGTAGTTCGCGTTCGTGATGAGTAACGGCCGCCCGGTTTGAAAATGGCCCACGACAAAATTCCCCTGGCCGCCAAAGTGGCCGGCACCGCGTTCCTCGCCGTCCTCGTTCCGGTTTATTTGCACACCTATGGGCCAACCAATTTTTTATGGTTCTGCGATGCCGCCCTCATTCTCACGGTGGCGGGCATGTGGCTGGAAAGCTCCCGGCTCATCAGCATGTGCTCCGTGGGCATTCTGCTTCCGCAATGCCTCTGGCTCGCGGACTTCGGCAGCAACCTTCTGGGGATTCACCTTCTGGGCCTGACCAGTTATATGTTCGACCGCCAGCTTCCGCTGTTCACCCGCGGGCTTTCGCTCTTTCATGGCTGGCTGCCCTTGCTGCTCGTCTGGCTCCTGATCCGCCTGGGCTACGACAAACGGGCTTTGTCGGCCTGGACCGGCCTGGCCGCAGGGTTGGGGTTCG
>PMYF01000759.1:1581-3243 GCA_003171295.1 Acidobacteriota bacterium
TGGGTCAACCAAAACCTTTATGTCATCCTGTGGCTGGGCGTGCTGTGGCTCGTCGCCTTTCTCCCCACCCACCTCGCCTTGCGCAAAATCTTCGCCGCGCCACCGCCGGCGGCCGGCCGGAAACTCCCCATTCGATTTGCTTGAACATTTGGCCGCAACGCGTAAGCTGAATGCATCTCGTATTCATCTCAAAACTCCACCCCGAAATCCCATGTCCAACGTTAATCGCCGCCGATTCCTCCGAACCGCCGCCTTGGCCACCCTGACCGTTGCCTTTTCCAAAATGACTCCCGCAGGCCAGGCTGCCGAAGCCAGGCATTCCTCGCCTCCGGCGCCGGGCCGCCCCAGACCGGTGATTCTCGATACAGACATCGGATCCGACATCGACGACACCTGGGCTCTCGCCTATCTCCTCCGCTGCCCAGAACTGGATCTGAAACTGGTGCTGACCGCCACGGGCGACACCCGCTATCGCGCCAAAATCGCCGCCAAACTCCTGCAGGCCGCCGGCAGAACCGACGTCCCGGTGGGCATGGGCAAGAATTTCGGACCGATGCTCGAAAAGGACATGAATCAGGCGCCCTGGGTGCAGCACTACAAACTCGAAGATTATCCCGGCCGAATTGTCGAAGACGGCATCAGCGCCTTGATCGAGACGATCATGGTATCGCCGGATCCCATAACCCTGATCTCAATTGGCCCCGCCACCAATATCGCACTTGCCCTCAAAAAAGAACCGCGCCTCGCCTCCCGCTGCCGGTTTGTCGGCATGGACGGAAGTTTCGATGTCGGTTACGGGGGCGGGCCGCCGGTCGCGGAAAGCAACGTCCGCAGCGACCCGGAAGCCCTCCGCACGGCGCTGGCCGCCGCTTGGAAAGATGTCCTGCTCACCCCGCTCGACACCTGCGGAAATGTAACACTCGAGGGCGCCGACTATCACGCCCTCTGGTGCGACACCAGAGACCCGCTTGTCCGGTCCGTCATCGAAAACTACTGCATTTTTGCGCCGCGAGTCAGCTGGATGATCTGTGACTATTTCGCGCTGCACTCAACGGTCCTTTATGATTGCGTGGCCGTTTACCTGGCGCATTCCGAGCAGTTCGCGATGACCGAACCAGTGCGGTTTCGCATCACGGACGATGGACGCACCGTCCGCGATCCCGGCGGTTTGGCCGCCCGGCTGGCCCTGCGCTGGAACAACCGAATGGCCTTCGAGAGACATCTCGCAAACCGCCTGCTTCAACGCGGAAACACCTAACCCCGATATTCCAGGCTAGATACGTTTCAAACGGATCTGTCCCGGTTCTCCGGGATGTTCGGTCGCAGTTTTACGCGAGGATGCGGAAAACCATCGAACGCGCCAGAAAACTGGACGCGGGGCGCGTCCAGCAACGCCCGGGGCGGGCGTGCTCCCCTGCGCGCCAGGGCTGGATTCATAAATGTCTGGTAGGGTAACACCCCATAGCGCCCGCAAGGGCTTCGGGTGCATTGTGGCGGTGGGAAATGGAACACTCTTCCAAAATCAAGAGTCCGCCATCCCGATGAATCACCAACTATGAAACACAACCATAACCATGACAACGTCCGCAGCACCGGCCCCCAACTCGTGCCCGTTCGCTTTGAATTCACTCATCCGACAGCCACCACCGTTTGCATCGCGGG
>PMYF01000003.1 GCA_003171295.1 Acidobacteriota bacterium
GTAATCGACTACATACAAAGACAGTATGCGTCAGACCAAATGCATGGATGATGTCTTTGCGGCCCAGGAAGCAGGAGTAAGGTCTGCGATGCTCTGAATCGGTGCGTTCGCAAGCCCGGGCAGGATGTCGGCGAGGTAATCGCGCACTGGGATTTTAAGGCGGCGGCAGCTTTCGATCACGGAGACGATAGCGGCCACGCGCGGTCCGGCCGGTTCGCTCCCGATGTGGATCCAGTTGCCTCTGCCGAGGGCGATAGGCCGCATGGAATTCTCCGCGAGGTTGTTGCTGAGCTCCAGTTCAGGATAATCGAGGAAGCAGATCAACTTTTTCCAGATGGCAAGCGTGTATCTGCAGGCCTGGCCGGCAGCGCTGCTGGGCAGCACCGCCTTGCTCGTCTCCAGGATGTGAGTGCGGATTTCGTTGAGCAGCGGCGGAGCCTTCTCGTGCCGTAAAGCATGGCGTGCAGCGTGGTCCATCTTTTCGTTCCGTGCTTGAGCATCGATCGCGAATAACTCGTTTATCAGTTCAACTGCGCGGATGGACGCGGCATCCTGTTTATTGAGTTTCACCGCATCCACGAAGTACCTTCTAGCGTGGCTCCAACAGGCCGCATGTACCATCTTCACACCGCCCACGCGATCGTATGCGGCGTAGCCATCTGTTTGCAGAAGTCCTTCGAAGTTGCCGAGGAAGTTCAGCGGGCCTTCGCGCTTGCGGCTCATGCGGAAATCGAAAACCGTCATGCCTCCCGGCGTTCCATACTGCCACAGATAGGCTTGATGATTGGTGCCGCTTCCGTCATGCGTTTGTACATCGACCGGAGTTTCATCCGCCTGGATGTAGGTGCCGGCGAGCAACTGGTTCCGCATCGCTCCGGCTACCGGCATCAACATCTCTCCGATGGTCATCACCCAGCCACACATCGTAGCCCTGCTGATATCGATGCCCGCATCGCGCAGCAAGGCAACGCTCTGGCGAAAAAGTGGGTTGTGATCACAGTATTTCGTCACCACCGTGTTGATGATCACTCTGTCCGATACCAGGCTTTTATCGATGATCCGGATGGGAAGCGCCGCCGCCGTCACGCCTTGCTCGGGACAGGATTTGCAGGCCCGCTTCTCGCGCTTGGTCACCTGCACGAAATAACGCGCCGGCTCGACATCCAGCACTTCGCTGACTTCGTAGCCGATCACTCCAGTCTCAGCGCCGCAACTACCGCATACGCACTGCTCAGGTGTGCAGGCAATCACCCGTTCCACACGGGGAAGATTCGCGGGCAGAGTCTGACGTCCGGGATGCTTGCGTTTCTTTTGTTCCGTAACAGGCGGCGGTGCTTTGCGCTCGCTTTCGGCGACTACTTCTTCCTGGCTGACACCGGGTTCTTGTTCCAGTAGTTCCAGTTGCAAATTGCTTAGCTTCTCGCTGCTCGGTCCATATTTCTGAATTCGCACCAAACGAAGACGCTCTTCGAGCACCTGAATCTTCAACCGTGCGTACGCCAGTTCTTTCCTCTCCGACTCAAGTTGCTTCTCAAGCTGCGCCACGACCTCGGCCATGAAGGGTTCCGAGTGGGGTGGAAGAGCCGGTTCAGAAGGTGTGCTCACGATGTCTTTTTAATAACATATTCTCTTGTGGATAAATAAGCGAAAAATCCAGTGTTTACGCGGTTTTCAGTGACTCCGTTGGTTCTTCCGACCGAGGTTTGCGATACCACTTTCTGGGCCGTGTCTGAGTCAGATCAATCCCACCTAAAAGCAGCGCCAGTTCCTCGGAACTCAGGACGATTTTCTTCACAGTACTGCCCGCATCCGGCCACCGAAACCTTCCTCCGTCCAACTTTTTCGCGCACACCCAAAGCCCGCTTCCGTCATATACCAGAAGCTTCAAACGGTTGCGCCGCGCATTCGTAAAAAGAAACACATGGCCGCTTTCCGGATTGCAGCCCAGGTGATCGCGCACCAGGCCGTAGAGGCCGTTGAAGTTTTTCCTCATGTCCGTCGCGCCAGCCGCAACATATATCCGCGTCGCCGGTCCAAACCCGAACACCCTCTACACCCTGTCCAACACGGTCAGCAGGCGCTCCAACGTTTCCGCATCGAATCCACGACGCACTTCGATCCGGCGCCCGCTTCGCAACTCAACAAACAGAACACCGTCGCACCCGGCGTCGTTGCCGCCATCCTGCACCGTCGAGGGAACCACTTCAACGGGAATAAAAGACCTGCCTCTCGACTGCCGTCTACCATGCACGCGTTGACGATATTTATCCAGCGTCCCCACCGCCAAGCCCCGCTGCTGGCAAAACGCTGCACGCTTCAAGCCGCTCGCTTCAAACTCCGCAACAAGCACCTGTGCCTCAGCCAAACTACGTCGTCTGTGCTTCACTCCCAATTCGCTCATAGCTTCAGTGCATCACTAAACGCGGAGCGAGAACAGAGTGCGTTGCTCAGACGGATACCAAAGACATGGCATTCTCCTCCAGGGGAAGTGCTTCCCGTGGCCGTGGTACAGGGTGAGTGCATTGGGCGAAATGCCCGAGATGCGGGTGCTGGTGCTGGCCAGCATCAACACGAAGCCGGAGTGATGTGCTCTTTGGGAACACAGAACCGCTCTGCTGCTTTCGCGTAGATGTCGTTCAGCGAGACCTCAATGTGTTCGCCAAGTGCGCTGACAGCTACGGCAACGCCGGTGATATAGGAACTCTTTTCGCTGCCGGCAGTCATGAGAACGGCTACCTGGCCATTGGCGAGATGCTCGGAAAGCTCGACAAAGAAATCAACGCTCTCTTCCTCGTCGCGATCAAAATCGTCTCCGGCTTCCCTCAGGCGTGAGCTTGGCCAATCGCCATCCTCGGACGATTTGCCAGGGAAGACAGAGAAGAGGCCTGGGCTGCCGGAGTTTTCAACAACATCGAGGCCGAGCGTGCCGGCCCATGCGCGAAAGGCGAATTCGTCTTTCACGCGGAAATGGTTGCTGCGCGCAGTTCCACGCCAGTTGGCCATGATTCGTCTCCTATTGGAAGTCGTTGTGCCGCATGGATCGTGCAAGGGAAGTGAGGAAGGATGGGGAGTGCAGGAAAGACCAGGAATTGTTGAGGGTGTATGAAAAGCAGGGAATGTGCGCCAATAAGTGCGAGGATTCTGCGCGCTTTCCGCTTTTGCCAGCATGAGCACTCTTCACGCAATGTCCATGTGGACGGTTCCCCCGAATGGCGCGGTGTTCCGGGTAGTGCAGGCCCAAATGACCGGATAGGGGGGCTCGTCGTCGGGCATTGGTCCGTAGAGGTCGGTTAAGACGATTGTGGTGGTTGGCGCCAGTGCCTGTTCGGCGATGTGTTCGAAGATCGGCACAAAGTTAGTTCCGCCGCCGCCGGCTGGTTCGAGCGTGATGGCTTCGCCGCCGCAGAAGGTGTCGTGCCGATTGATGACCTCATCGAAGTAGAGGACGTGCACTTGGGACGGCCGGTGCTCGTCGACCAGCGCCTGGACCTCGGCTTGGAAAACGCCGAGGATGCGGTCACTGATGGAGCCTGAACAATCGACGGCAACCACCAGTTCGCCGACGCCTTCCTTCTGGACGCTGGGCAGAAACAGGCCCGCGTGGGCGAATCGGCGGTTTGGGCGGGACCAGGAGTAGTCGGCCGGAAAGGCAGCTTCAGAGAACGTCCGGCGCAAGTGCTCGCGCCAGTCGACTTTGGCCTCTGCTGCACCTTCGATCGCGCGGTCGGCTCCGAGAGGGACTTTCCCGGCCATGCGACTGATGGCGGCGGCCTGAGTCGTAGCTTCGCTCCACTGCTGCTCCTGCTGGTTGATCTGGGCCGGCGTCGCGGTCTGTCCGGGCTCTTCCGGGTTGGGGGCATCCATTACTTGCCCAAAGCCGCCTGGAGTCTCAACCGGCCTCTGACCAGGTGATTGGCCCGGTTCTTGGGCTTGCCCCCCGTCCTTTCCTTGCCCCGCTGAGCCGTCTCTGGGGTCCCCGCCGCTCTCTTCTTGTTCTTGGGCTATCCGGTTGTAAATAGCCTCGGCGCTCATGCCGCGGTAAGAATTGTCCAGAAGGATGCCTTTCGGCAGATGCAGACCCGCATCGACAAGCAGAGGATTTATCGCGTAATCACAAGCGATGTTCCAGACGCGCGGGTTGCGGTCACCGCGGCGGACATGGTGCTTGAGGGCCGGGTGCATGACTTCGTGGGCCAATACGCCGACCAACTCAGCGGGTGCCAGGTCCTCAACGAAGTTGTCGTTGTAGAACAACGACACGCCATCGGTCGCCATGGTGGGCTGCCGGTTGTTGGGAACCGGCTTCAGACGGTAGAGGAGCGCGCCAAAGAACGGATGGTCGAGTAGCAGGGTAGTTCTGGCTTTGGAAATGCGGTGTGTGGCGTTCATAAAAGCCTCGGGAGTGGGCCGCGGCGGCAATACTCTGCCGCCGCGCCACTGCGTTTAAGCGCAGGCCGCGCCTGCGTAGCCCATGTAAGCCGACATCCGCGTGACAATTGCGTCGGCTGACTCCTCAGGCGCCAACCTGGTCTCAGCTGCGGGGAACAGCAGCGGAGCAGCGGCGGCAGGAGTGGTGACAGGCACATCTGCGGGATCCGCAGGCCCAGCCGTGGTTTCAACGGGCGCCGCGGATCTTTCTGTTTCGCTGGAGCGGGACAATTCGGCGAGCGTGGTATCCATTTGCCGCGCCAGAGTGGCGGCTTTGGCCGCGGTTTCGGCACGGAGTCTGTCGTTGTCCCGCAGGGAGGAGACGGAGAACTGGCAGAGCTGAGTTTTGACTTGTTCGGCCAGCACATTCAGGGCGGGGTCGTTGGTGATGTTGAGCTTTGGAAGGATCTCGGCCATCTCCGCAACCTTCGTGAACACGGAGGCATACAGCCGCGCATCGGGGTCGCCCAGACGCTTTGCGAAGTGGGAGACCACTTCGTACATGCGAAACCAGAGATCGCGGTTGCTGCGCGCCAGTGACTCGCGCACGTTCGCGTCGATTTTCTCCGCGATGAGCGTCTTCTGCTCTTCGCTCAGCTGGACGCGGAAGTCCGCGCCGCTGGGGATGGGCAGAACCTCCAGCTTGACTCCGAACTTTTCGCGCAGCTTGTCCGCATCGGGATAGTCTTCTTCGCGGAACAGGCCATTTAGCAGCGGGCGAGTGCTCCTGACATACTCCGGATACTCCACCAGGAAGTCATCCACGGCGGAATGGAATTCCTGCTCGAAATCGCGCATCTTGGAAGTGAGATCGAAGTAAAGGTCTGCCGGCAGAATCCGCAGACCCTCGTCGGACCAGGGCAGGGTGTTCTGGTAGAAGTAATTGCGGATCTTTCCGGCCAAGGTCTGGATGGCTTCGAGCTTGGTGCCTTCGGCCAGGAGCCGCTTGTTAAAGCGGCCCAGTTTTTCCTCCGAGTTGTGCGTCACGGCCACTTCTTTGCTGACCGCGCGGTCGTGCTTGCGGGCAGTCCAAATGCTGATATGTACTGCGACCAACATTGCTTTTTCTGCGATTGCGCTCATGCGAGCATTCCTCCGTACTTGGTGGCGAAGCCAGTGAACTCTGGCGTGTGAGTGATGGCGCGGTCGCGCATGGCGGCATCGCGCATGGCAAGAACCACGAACTCATCCGGCAGGCGTTGCAGGTAGGTAAGTCCGTTGCCGATGGAGTGCCCGGTGATGACACGGCCAAGCCCGGTTGCCACGGCGATGCGCGCGGACGGATCATCCGGTACGGGCGCATGTTGCGGGTTCAACAGAATCTCGTCGATCGAGGGGAGCGTGCGGAGCAATGTCAAGAAAGACATGAACTCCACGGTTACGCCCTCTCCAAGAGTTCCGGCGAGTACCGCGTAGGTTGTTTCCTTGTCGGCACCCCGGGAAATCAGCCCATCCATGGCCCGCGAGGCCATCTCATAGGTCCGGGGACTGGCCCACGCGTTATCGTCCGCCTTCCCCGGTTGGAAGAGTAGCTCCCTGCGGAGGCGCAGAAACGCCATGATCTCGTGCCGGATGCGGTTGCTTTTAACCCCCCACATGCACCATTCGTCAAAATCGGGATCGAGCGTGGCGTGGATGAAGCGATTGCGCAGGGGCCGCGGCATGGCAAAGTGGACGCCGCGCTCACTGGCAGGATTGCCTGCAGCGATGACGATGTAGCCGTCTGGCAAGGTGTATTCGCCCAGCTTGCGGTCGAGCACGAGCTGGTAGCAGGC
>PMYF01000233.1 GCA_003171295.1 Acidobacteriota bacterium
AGGGCGGAGCTGCAGCTTGTCAAAGGCATTTGGTCCTTGCAGGACAGAAGCAACTATGGATAGCGCTTGGTACGCTCTCTACACCCGGCATCAACACGAGAAGGTAGTCGCTAGCCTCTTGTCGGGCAAGGGATTTGAGGTTTTCCTCCCCTTATATTCGACTGTCCACAGGTGGAAAGACCGGGACAAACAGCTATCTTTGCCGTTGTATCCCGGCTACGTGTTCTTGCACGATCGCCTTGAGCAAAAGCTCCAGATCCTGATGACTCCAGGCGTTCACTCGATCGTGGGGATGGCGGGCTATCCCGAGCCTATCCCGAACTTCGAGATGGAAGCGGTCAAGCGGGTCATCGACACTTCCTGGGCGGTTGCACCTCACCCCTTTCTGCATTCTGGAGATCGGGTGAGGGTCACCCATGGTCCACTGGAGGGAATCGAAGGAATACTCCTGCGCAAGAAGAACACCTTCCGATTGGTTCTGTCCGTGGAGATGCTCAGGAAGGCAGTTGCCGTGGAGGTTGATACCTCCATGGTAGAACCCATAAATTCGCAAGACTGCAGCCTGATCCACCGAGAGTTGGCGAGACCGCTCTACTCGGTGTGCTGAGAATCCAAGAGAGAGATGCATGAGCCTGGGAAGTAGTCCATTGGTCACGCTGGGGTTGAACGAGAAGCCGAGAGTTCGCCGGCGCGTCACTGATCCTCCGCACCTCCCCATCGGCTATGGCACACGGCGTTATGGAACTGTTCCGGAAGAGTCGTTCCGAAGAACTCTTGCCTTGGAGCAGCGGAGGACGGAGCGCTCCCGGAGACCTTTCCTCCTCATGCTCTTGGATGGAGAGAACCTCTTCCACACCAAGGCGCGGGAGAGGGTGCTGCAGGACATACTCGCTTCCCTGGCTACTTCATTGCGGGAAACGGACACCGTCGGTTGGTTCAATAAGAATTCAGTCATTGGTGTGATTTTCACCGAGATCGATTACCCCCACAATCCGGCGGTTTCGGAAGCCGTCCTGAGAAGGGTCATCACTGCACTGCGTGTCAAGCTGAGTTCCGAAGAAATCGATTCCATCGATATCACCCTCCACCTTTTCCCGGATGCATGGAATGAAACGAGGCCGGGGCCACCTGCCAGATTGGATTTGCATGCGGACGTCCGGGACCAGAAAGCCGCGCGCCGGATTGCTCTGGGCCTGAAGAGGATGATCGACGTGGCGGGGAGCCTATTCGGACTCCTGCTTCTATCTCCTTTCTTTGCGCTGGCCGCGGTCCTCATCAAGCTCACCTCGAAGGGTCCGGTTTTCTACCGGCAAGCNNGCGGTTTATTTCCGGGGAAACCGATTCCAGGGAAAGTCATGATGGGCGGCCCTCTTTCTATAAGCTTGTGAACGATCCGAGAGTGACGCGGGTGGGGAAACTCCTGCGCAGGACCAGTTTCGATGAATTCCCGCAGTTGCTCAACGTTTTGAGGGGAGAGATGTCCCTGGTTGGACCACGACCCCCTATTCCCTACGAGTGTGAAGTCTATCAACTGTGGCACAGGCGCCGACTGCTGGAGGCTAAGCCGGGTATGACGGGCCTCTGGCAGGTGAACGGGCGAAGCAGGACCAGCTTTGATGACATGGTACGCTTGGACCTGCGGTATGCAAGGTCGTGGTCCCTCTGGCTGGACATCAAGATTCTATTGAAAACGCCTCAAGCCATGCTATCGGGCGAAGGCGCTTGCTGAGAATATTCGCATTCTCCTGTGCATCCTTTCTCTCTACCCTGCCGGGCTGAGCCTTTCGAACACAGCATCGAATCTTTGAGTTGCCGTTACTCACGGGCAAGAATGCTCCCAGGTGTTTTGCGGTCGTTGCCGGCGGCCCTGGTGGTTACCAGTGGGGAGCCTGCTATACGACTGCGAGGTGAACCATGATCAGGGTTGGTGTCATAGGGTTTGGCTATTGGGGCCCGAACGTCGTCCGGAACTTCCACGGAATGCATGATTGCCAGGTTGTGGGGATCTGCGATTTGGATCCTCATGCCTTCCATCGTGCCAGTGCAGCCTATCCTGGGGTGGAGGTCATGAACGATTCCTCCCAATTGCTCGAGTCCACCCGGGTCGATGCCGTGGCGGTGATCACACCGGTCTGGACGCATTTTGAGCTGGCCAAGAAGGCGCTTGAAAATGGTAAACACGTTTTTGTGGAAAAGCCATTCACTTCCACCTCGGCCCAAGCCGAAGAGCTGATCGAGTTGGCGGAGAAGAAGCACCTCAAGATCATGGTTGACCATACGTTCATCTATACGGGCGCCGTCAGGAAAATTCGGCAACTGATCGATGAGGATGTCTTGGGCCGGCTGTACTACTACGACTCCACCCGGGTAAACCTGGGACTGTTCCAGCATGACGTCAACGTCATCTGGGACCTCGCTCCCCATGATTTGTCGATCATGGACTATCTCATTAAGGGCAAGCCCCAAGCTGTGGTCGCAACCGGCGCCGTGCACTTGAATACCCATGAGGACATGGCTTTTATCACAGTCTATTTCCCCGATGACGTCATTGCCCATATCAACGTGAATTGGCTTTCCCCGGTTAAAGTCCGAACCACCCTGGTGGGTGGCGAAAAAAAGATGGTGGTCTGGAACGACCTCGAAGCTGACGAGAAAATTAAGGTCTACGACCGGGGCGTGCAGGTGGGCAATCCCAACGGAGTTTACGAACTCCTCGTGAGCTACCGCTCGGGTGATATGTGGGCGCCCAAGGTGGATCAGACCGAAGCGTTGAAGCTGGAATCGGCCCACTTCATTGATTGCATCATGAACGACCGGCTGCCCCTCAACAACGGAGCGGCAGGTTATCGAGTTGTCAAGATGCTCGAAGCGGCAGACCTCTCGGTCAAGCAGCGCGGGAAGCTGATCGAACTATGAACGAGTACCAGTGCATTGCCCCGGACGTCAAGCTGGGGAAGGGTGTCAAGCTTTCCAAATTCATAAACCTTTACGGGTGCGAGATTGGCGACGGCAGCAAAGTGGGTGCCTTCGTCGAAATTCAGAAGAACGTCCGGATCGGTCGCAACTGCAAGATCTCCAGCCACACCTTTATCTGTGAAGGCGTGACGATTGAGGACAACGCCTTCATCGGACA
>PMYF01000262.1 GCA_003171295.1 Acidobacteriota bacterium
TCTACCTTACCGAAGAGTTGCTTTGCCTCGAACGTAAACGTTTTCTGGGGCGTGCCTTGGGGCAGGCTTACGATTTCGTCTTTCGCCAGCTCCGCGGAATCTTCATAACCGCGATTCTTGAAATATCCGCGCAGGAAGAAATTGTGCTTCAGCGCCTCCATGTTCTCCTGGAAATCGCTGACCCCCGCTTGCGCATGGGCAACTGCATCATGGATTCCGTCCATCGTTTGGTTAAGCTCGAGATAGGCCGTCTTATCGTTGATCAACGCGCCGACAGTCCCGCGCCCCTGGTCGATCTTGGCGCTGACCGAGCTTAAATTCGCGGTCACCTGCGTAACGTTTTGGATGGCTTGCTGGCTGCTATCCAGAAGGTCCTTGCTCTTCTTAATCAGGTCTGACATGGCGATCGGAGGGTGGCTGGCGATGGTATCACCGTCGTGCACGTTGGCCGCCCCGGCAGTTCCAAACGAGATCGCCATATACTCGTTGCCCAGCACGCCCTCGGTTTCGATTGACGCGACGGAGTCTTGCTTGATGATGTCGTGCGTGCTGCTGTCGAGGTCCATCACCACCGTGATTTTGTCGCTCGGCCGGTGAGGCAACTCGATACTATGCACGGTTCCGCGGTAAACACCACCCACCCGAACCCCGGCGCCCTCATCCAAGCCCACCACGTTGCTGAACTGCGCCTTTAACCGGTACGTGGGAGTAAATAAGTATTGCTTGTTACCGATGATAAAGGTTCCCACTGCCAGAATCGTCAGTGTCGTAACGATGAAAGCTCCCAACCGCGCTGCTCTCGACATATGTTCTCCTAAGAGTCCCGCCGCATAAAATCTGAGACAAACTTGTCGTGACTCTTCTCCAGGTCCTCGAAGGTGCCTTCGATCACTATATTTCCTTCGTGGAGCAGTGCCAGCCGGCCGGCGATGGTTTTGGCGCTTTGCAAATCGTGCGTGACCACGATGGATGTCATGGCATGTTCCTTTTGCAGCTTGAGAATCAGCTCATCAATCTCGCCGGAGGTAATAGGATCCAGTCCCGCGGTGGGTTCATCCAGCAGCAGGATGTCGGGGTCGAGAGCCAGCGCACGCGCCAGCCCCACTCGCTTCTGCATGCCGCCGGAAATATCGGAAGGCATCTTCTTGAGGTCGCCTTCCATGCCCACCCCCTTCAGCAATTCCTTGACTCGATCCCGCTGCTCGGACTCCGGCATTTTTGTATTGTGCTTCAGGGGAAAGGCCACATTCTCCTCCACCGTTAGCGAGTCGTAGAGTGCCGCCTGCTGGAACAAAAAACCCATCTTTTTCCTGATATCGTTGAGCTTGTCGAGATTGATTCCGCCAATCTCCTGCCCGTGAATATTCACCGAACCCCCGTCTGGCTTCTGCAGCCCGATGATGATCTTCAACAAAACACTCTTGCCGGTACCACTGCGGCCGAGTACCGCCAGGGTTTCACCGCGGGCGACAGTCAGGTCAATCCCGTTCAAGACCACCTGGGTACCGAAGGACTTGTGCAGACCTCGCAGGACGACGGGCGGCTCGCCATTGCTTTTCTCAAGATTTTCTATCACGATGCGGTTGCAGGCCCCTTTCAGTGCCCCGTTGCGAACTCTTAAGCGCTGGTCTTCATGGAAAGAACATGACGATCAGTTTCACCAGGACAACGTCGGCCAAGATTACAAACAGCGAAGATAAGACCACGGAACTCGTCGCCGTACGCCCCACGCCCTCCGTGCCTCCCTGCGTCCGCATTCCCTGAAAGCACGCCACCAGCCCGATAATCAGGCCGAACACAGCGGTCTTGAAGGTGGGCGGCAGAAAATCGTTGAAGCCGAAATGGCTGAAGCCATCGTGGATGAACTGATGGAAGGTAATCGGATCAGCCAGGGCATCGGCCACCCAAGCCATTACCACCCCGAAGAAATCGGCAGCGAGGGTGAGGAGTGGCAGCACCAGGATACAAGCCAGAATGCGGGTTGCGGCGAGCAGCTTATAGGGATTTACGGCTGATGCCTCAATGGCATCGATCTGCTCCGTAACCTTCATCGATCCCAACTCCGCGCCGATGCCGGCTCCCGCTCGGCCGCAGACGACCAAGCCGGTGATGACGGGACCGATCTCATGAATGATCGAGAATACGACGGCGGCGGGAAGCAATGACTTGGCGCCGAATCGAATCAGGCTATCGCGAGTTTCAAGGGAGAGGATGGCGCCGATGGCCGCGCCCGCCAAAGCCACGAGGGGAAACGATTTTGATCCTATCTCGTCGAGTTGCCGGACAAGCTCGCGCAATTCAAAAGGCGGTGTCAGGGCAGCCCGCAGAACTTGCCAAGAAAAACGGCCCAGTTCACCGAACCATTCGAAAAACCCGTTGATCAGAGCCGTGGTGGAACTCGCAGTGGAGGACATGGGTACAACCTGCAACCTCAGAAGCAAGCCCTATTTCGGACCTTGTTCCCCCGTCGGCAGCAACGTTCATCAATTCCGGAGCGCGCTGATCGGGCCGCAAAGCGGGAACCTTCCGCTGCGGCTCAGCGGTGAATGGTTTGGATAGGGGCCATAGTACGCGGTTAATGAGTCCTGTCGCCTCGCTTCGCCGGCAGCATCTCCTTTTCGTGCTGCAATCGGATATAGGCCGCGGCGGCGCGTACCCGCACCGCATCCTTATTGTCGCCCAGCAGGGGGATCAACTTCTCCTGGAATTCTGGGAAGGGATGCATCGCAACCAGGTGGACGGCCGCAGCGCGCACTGACCATTCCTTGTCCGACAATGCTGATCCCACCGCATCAGCCAGGGCTGGATCACGCGAGCTTCCGAGGAGCAACAAAGTGGCGGCCCGGGCCGAAGAATCGGGGGCCGACAGGATACCTTGTGCCGAAGATAATCCGAACCCAAGCCCCGGCACGGGAGCGAAACCTGCTGCCCCGATGGCGATGGTGGTAAAAAGCTTGGTAGGAGTGTGCAACATGCGCAAGGCGCTCCGTTTCTCTTTGCTGAGATAGCTAGAGGACGCTTTGGACTCTCCGCTAACCACGGCGAGAAGAAACTGCACTCCATCAGGGTCGTGGAGTTGGTAAAGCACCTTGGCCGCGGCGAAGTCGACTTCGGGAACGGGATCCTGCAGAGCTTTCTTCAAAAGAGGAAGGGTCCGGTTGTCCTTGAAGTCACCCAGGGTGATAACCACCGCAATCCGGACCGAAACGTCGTGGTCATCGAGCATCGGGACAAGAGACTGAAGGGCATTATCTTTCACTCCCACCAGGCTCAGGGCCTCCGCCGCGCCCTTTCGACCGTCCGGGTTCCTGTCATGGGCGGCGTCGTTCAGCATGCTCCGGCACCTTTGGACGGTATCGGCGGGTTTAGTCTGCCCAAACGCCAGTGTCGCGCTCAGCATCATCAGTATCCAGATTCGCACGATGGTGGACTCCTTTCAAACTGACCGGTGCTGACGCGAGAACGTATCAGCCGGCATTAAGCCCAGTAGGGTTTATAGCCGTAGTACCCGTAAAGCGTGGACCCCAAAGCAAGGTCTGCCATGTCTGGCCAGTTATTCTTGTCAAATCCCGGTGCCTTTTCTAAGAGCTCCTTGTCTGCATTCAGAACAAGCCTCTTTTGGGTCGTGTCGACGGTGAAAGCCTGCCAGGGAATCGCAAACAGTTTGTCACCCATACCAAGAAAACCGCCGAAAGACAATACGACGTAGGCGACTCGCCCACGGTCCAAGTCGATCATGATCTCCTCGATCTTGCCCAAGTCTTCACCTTGGTAGTTCACCACTTTGTCACCCTTCAGGGTACTCCCCGTGAGAACAACCCCTAAAGTCTTTTCCGGTTGTGCTGGCGTCATGATAATTCTCCTTCTCATTTTAGGGTGGGGCTGGGAGCAGCGGATGATCGCCAACGTATAACCCAAGCAGGCTCGTGTTGGCTCGCCTCTACACCCCGTCACCTCGTGCAGGATATTCCTCCCCCCGAAATGTTCTGTCTGTTCATAATCGACCAATGACCTGAGCAAACTTGCACACTGCGACGCCCGAACAGGAGTAGACGGTAGGCATACTCCCTGGTGAAACCGGCCGCGCCAGCGAGCTTCCAGCTCCATGATGGGGAATGAGCAATTTTGACCAATCGGGTGAGCCGTTCTGAACTGACACTGAATTGAGCCATAGGGTAAAAGAAGAGTGCTTGGGGCATCTGGTGGGGGGCGGAAGTTACCGGGCGCTCCCTTGAGGGCACGGCGCAGAACCGAGAGTGAGAACGCAAACATTCCAGGGAAAAACGCAGCGGCGTTGGGGATATGCCGCGATTACTCCAGCGTGGAAAACGCTGAACAAAGGAGAAACATGAAAACGCTTAAACTATGCTTAACCATGCTCATGCTGCTCGCAGTTGGGAGCCTGGTGGGCTGCTCAGGAACACCCACGAAGTCGCCTGATGTTTCTGACAGCATCCGCAAATCGCTCGATCAAGCCGGCCTCAAAGATGTCTCTGTAACACAGGACCGCGACAAGGGTGTCGTGACCCTGAGCGGGAACGTCGCGGCAGACGCTGACAAGGCGCAAGCTGAATCCATTGCGAAGTCGCTCGCAACTGGGCAGGTTGTCGCGAACCAGATTGCGGTGGTTCCTCCTGGCGCCGAAGGTGCCGCGAAGACCATAAACTCGGATCTGGACGCGGGCATCGAGAAGAATTTGGATGCTGCCCTCATCCAGAACAAGCTCCACAAGGGCGTCAAATACGACGTCAAGAGTGGCGTCGTGACGTTAACCGGCGAGGTCAGTTCTCAATCCAAACGGGCGGAGGTTGAGAAAGTGGCGTCAACCGTTCCAAACGTGCAGCAGGTAGTGAACGAGCTGCAAGTAAAAGATCAAAAGGCCAGCACCACGCCCACGCAGTAAGAGCCGGAAATGCGCGCTGGGGCGCATGGCCATGCGACTCTGTTTTGTCGAGGAGGAGATGCTATGTCGTTTGGAATTTACTCCATTGGATTCGTGCTCGTGATTGGCGGGCTGATTTACGGCGCCCATTTGATGCATGTCCCAGCACACTGGATTGTCGTTGGTGCGATCGTGCTGTTGGGCCTAGGGGTTCTGACGGGCGTAAAAGCAACGCGCCAAAAGGATCCGGCAGGATAGCGGGAGTTGTGCCTACGTTTTTCGGGCAGCTCCCGATAGTACCGCGGGCTATAGATATGGGTGGCCCGCGATGGGCGTCCGAGATTGTTCTCACTAAAGCCACTTGCCCGGAGCCAGGGTGGAGCGTGGCATGTTCAAACGGTCAGGTGTCCATTATCGGTTGGCCGCGAAGTCAAAGCGGAAATTCTGGTCGAAGCATTTCACTAGCTGAGAGGAGATTCCCATGGGACTGATTTTGCTAATTGTCGTTCTGCTACTCTTGTTCGGCGGAGGCGGAGGGTATTACGGATATCAGAGATGGGGTACGGGTGGAGGCGTCGGGATCTTCGGCCTGGTCCTGATCATCCTGGTACTCCTATACCTGTTCGGCGGATTGCGATTGCCAAATTGAGGATTCCTCCGTCGATCGCCGTCCTTGTCGCCGGTGCGATCGGGCGGCCAGGAAGAGCGCAAAGATAACGATGCCGCAAGAGTCTGTGTGAAAACACGGAAGCGCGATGGTTTTCGTAGGGGGGCTTCACAGGCTGCGGGAAAACCCGTCGGGACTGTCGTTCTGGGGAGCCGCAGGCGACGAAGAATCTCGCAATGCCATGAAAATGGCCAGAGCGAGATTTTTTGCTTCGTCCAGAATGACAGCCAGGGAAGTGTTTTTCCGCAGCCTGTTCAGCCCGGCTCGCCGCGGCGGACTCAGCATGACAAATACCCTTTTTCAGTAGTCTGCTATGGGTGCAGTCCGGCGAAGGCCAGGCTCGCAGCTTCGAGAGTCGCAGTCATATCGCCTTCGCTGTGGCTAGTGGAAACAAAGGCGGCCTCAAATTGTGAAGGTGGGAAATAGACCCCGGCTTCCAGCAGGGTATGGAAGAAAAGGCTATAAGCTGCCGTATCGGCCTTCTGAGCGCTGGCGAAGTCCGAGACCGGCTGGGGCGTGAAGAAAATCGTGAACATTGAGCCAACCCGGTTCGCCGTGAGGAGCGTGCCCAATCCCGCCGCTTCCTTGACCAGCCCGCCAACAAGTTTCTCCGTCAACAAATCGAGCCGTTCATAGAGCCCCGGGCGCCGCAGGATTTCGAGCGTCTTCAGCCCTGCGGCCACCGCCAGTGGATTGCCGGAGAGCGTCCCGGCCTGATAAACCGGCCCCACGGGCGCGACCAAGTCCATCAGCCGCGCCTTGCCGCCGTATGCTCCCACCGGCAGGCCACCGCCGATAATCTTGCCCAATGTGGTCATGTCCGGGTCGATCTTGTAGAGCTGCTGCGCGCCGCCGTACGCCACGCGAAAACCCGTCATCACCTCGTCGAAAATCAGAACCGTTCCCTGCTCGAGGGTCAGGGCTCGCAGCTTTTCCAGAAAGTCCAGGTGCGGCACCACGACCCCCATGTTGCCGGCCACCGGTTCCACAATCACCGCGGCCAGTTGGTTGCGATGCACGCGGAAAGCTTCCTCCAGCGCCGGCGTATGGTTGAACGGCACGGTCACGGTCAGCTCGGCAAGCGCCCGCGGCACCCCGGGACTATCCGGCAGGCCTAGCGTGGCCACGCCCGAACCGGCTTTTACCAGCAGGCTGTCGCCATGGCCGTGGTAGCAGCCTTCGAATTTCAGAATCTTGTCGCGCCCTGTCGCCGCCCGCGCCACGCGCAGCGCCGAGAGAGTGGCCTCCGTGCCAGAATTCACCAGACGCACGCGTTCGATGGAGGGATAGGCTTCGGTGATGCGTTCGGCCAGTTCCACCTCCCGCGGCGTGCAGGCGCCGAAGCTCGTCCCCGTCTCCAGAACTTTCACCAGCGTTTCCACCACCTCCGGGTGGGCGTGGCCCAGGATCAAGGGTCCCCAGGAAAGCACATAGTCAATGTAACTCTTGCCATCCACGTCCACGATCGTCGCGCCCTTTCCGCTGGCCATGAAAATGGGATGGCCACCCACAGCACGGAAAGCCCGCACCGGCGAATTTACTCCCCCCGGCATCAGGCGTCGGGCCTTCTCGAAAAGCTCCTGCGATTTGTTTGTCATGGGTTTGGTTCCTGCTTGGAAAGGTAAATTCATGTGTTTGTCGGACAGGTGGACCGCGGTACAAGCTGCCGAAGCACCTTAACAGGTTGCTGAAAAAACCTTCTCTGCTGTCATTCTGAGTCCCTCGCTGTCATTCTGAGCGAAGCGAAGAATCTCTGCATTTCAAGAATCAGGCAAATGCGGAGATC